>NZ_KV821916.1:0-2900 GCF_001815785.1 Corynebacterium sp. HMSC056F09 | reverse complement strand
AAGTAGTCAACGACCTCCTCAACGGAAAAACCGAAGCCGGCGGCGTTAATCCCCACCAAAACCGAAATCCACCAGTAGTACTAAAAGGGCTCTTCCGGTTTTAGAGTGCATTGATTAGTTCGCCGGGGGTTCGGGCGTGGCACAAGATATTGGGGTCCTTGGCTTTGTAGGAAAAAGGTATCTAATCCATCCGTACAAAACTAAGGACCTACTGTGCAGCCTAACGGAAATGTCATCGTCGATACCATCTGCCGCACCGCAAAACTAGGAACTACTATCACCGGTGCCACAGAAAACGGTGACGTCACTGTTATTGAAGCCGAACCCGTCGAGCCGATCAATGAATGCCCTACCTGCGGGCAGCCTGGAGTATTCCGCGACCACGTCATCCGCAGCCTGGTCGATCTGCCCATCGTCGGCCACCCAACAACTTCATGTGCGCCTTCCACGCTACCGGTGCACCAACAAGCGTTGCTTGCAGAAGATCTTCCGTGCTGGCCTTGCCTGCGCGCCCGACAATTCAAAGACCACGGACCAGGTGACCCACTGGATCCTGCAACGACTCTGCCTAAATCGGATGAGCGTTGCCGCTGCACCCAAGTCATTAGGCCTGGGGTGGGATATGAAGTGTCCCAGGTTTTGTTCCGTTTGATGAAACCCGTTTTTGAAACAACGTACGGAGCACAACGCACGCCGATGCCAAAGCTTCCGCAACATCGACTACCTCATCAAACCCACGACAGTGGGATTCACACCCTCAATCCCCACGCGTGCAATCTTCGCACCTCAAAGATTGAAAAATGAAAGAAACCGGAGGTAACATACCCTTTCGAGTTTGTTACTTCCGGTGGTGCAGTTTGTTCAACTGCTCATCAGGATCTTACGGGGGATAACACTAACACACCCTGACTCTTGGAAAACGCAGCACACAGACCGTGCACACCCTCACCGATAAAATGGGCACCAGTCCCGAAAGGAGAAGGAATGTACACGACCATCACCCTCGCCGCACTCGCAGTACTTTTCGTCTTAATCATCCAGACCATCCGCCGCGAACGGCCAGAAGACCGTATGTATTACGCCGCGCTTGGAGGCAGCATAAGCGCAGCAATGATCCTTGTCCCCTCCTTCCTTTTCACCCAGGCCGGTCTCTCGCGAGAACTGGCCGCACTGCTCATCTCCTTCGGCCTACTAGCCTTGTGGATTACCATTTTCGGACTCCGCCTAAACGCAAGAACTAGCAGGTAAACCTGCATAACACAGAACATATGCTTTAGCATATGGCGGAACATACGCTATAACATATGCCTAAACATATGTTCCGCCATATGGCAGGACTCGCGGGCGCACGAATACGCAGATTCCCGCCCGCAGTAGAGAAAAGGAGGGCTACGGGCTCAGTGTGGGAGTATTGCGAAACCTTCGCGCGCCCATTAGCCTAAAAAGTGACAGCACAGTTCATCCCTGAATTGCGGCTGCACAATAAAAAGGGCCCCAACGAGTGCCAGCTCGTTGAGACCCTCGGGCCTAAAGACCCACGTGAAGCATCGCGGTAACGAGCTTCACGATTACGGTCACAAGAACTATGACCTTGGTAGCCACATCTAGCCAGTCAAGCTTGGTGGCATCAAGGTCTTTTCTTTTGCGACCGGGTGTATCCAATGAGTGTTTACCCATTGTCTACCTCCCTTTACGTCGTAGGGTTGTCCGCTCGCCTGAAAAAGGCGCGCGGGACAGCCCACGTCACGCGCGGGCCTTACCGCGCACCGACGAGGAAGTCACGCCCACGCCCCACCACAGGTGGCGGGGCATGATTGTGAACCGGCACTAACGTTAGCAGCCACCCCTGACGAGACCTAGAAGCATGATTTCACCCCTGCCTTTATAAAAGCCGCCCATGAGGGGAAACCCGTACAGTGCTACTTGCAGCTGCACTCAACACCGCTAATTTCTCTGCCTGTCACCCTATCTAGACGCACGAAAATGCTGGCAGTGCTACATAACTGCCGACATATGCTTTAGCATATGCCTAAACATATGTCCCGCCATATGGCAAGACATATGACGGGGCTCATGGGCGCGCTGATCTACCATCACGGCTGCACTACCCTAGGTGTTATTCAATGCTCGATACACCGTAGGACGGGTTACCCCAAATTCCCGCGCCAGGGTTGCCTTTGACTCCCCTGCCAATATGCGCCGTTTAATCTCCGCTACTTGCTGCGGGCTAAGAGCAGGCTTGCGGCCTTTGTACTTGCCAGCCTTTTTCGCCAACGCAATCCCCTCCGCCTGGCGCTCGCGGATAATGGCCCGCTCAAACTCCGCGAAGCTACCGAGAATTCCGAGCATTAAATCCGCGCGCGGATCGGACGTGTCTTTCGCAAACGCGAGATTCTCATGCAGAAAAGTAACAGTCACACCCTTGCCGGTAAGTTCATCAACAATACCGCGCAGATCTGTCAGCGATCGGGCGAGACGGTCAATCGACGACACGACAAGTTCGTCACCGTCTCGCACGTACGCCATACACTCGACAAGCCCAGGGCGGGCAGTCTTGGTGCGGCCGGAAATCTTGTCTTCAAAAAACCGGTCAATCCTGCCGGAAGTATTGAGTAGTTCTTTCTGGCGCTGATTATTCTGCTCCACCGTGGAGACACGGATATAGCCCACCCGCTGCCCACGCGAACCAGAGCTTTTGGCCATTAGTCTTCGCCCCGCGAAGGGTTAAAGGCAGCATTCTCCTGGGCAATGACCGCATCACGATACGACTCGATTGCATCCGAGAGGGCATAAAGCTGAACACCGTCGAGACCATCAGCGTCAGCAAGCAAAGATTGCACAATCCTGCCCAACGCCTGCTGCCCCGACGAGGGGCCTGACCCCCGGAAAGTAGACACGTC
>NZ_KV821915.1:205408-211513 GCF_001815785.1 Corynebacterium sp. HMSC056F09 | reverse complement strand
CATTTCCACGTCGGTGGCATCACCAGAAGCAGCAGGCGCCTCGGACTCAGCGTCCTCAGCGGGCTTGTCTGGGGTCTCGGCATCCTTCTCGGAGGAATCCGCGGACTCCTCAGCAGCCGGTGCGGATTCGCCTTCGTCACCGATGATGGCGATGACTGCGCCCACGTCTACGGTGTCATCTTCCTCAGCCTTGATTTCGAGGATGGTGCCGGCGACCGGGGAGGGGATTTCGGTGTCGACCTTGTCGGTGGAGACCTCGAGCAACGGTTCGTCGACCTCGACGGTGTCACCGACGGACTTCAGCCACTGGGTAATCGTGCCTTCGGTTACGGATTCGCCCAGTTCGGGCATCACAACAGAGTGTGCCATAAGTGTTAAGACTCCTCGAAAGTTGGAATTAGTGAAACGCTAGTGTTTGATTCTACAGCGTGTTTATAAAAGCTGCGCATGGGTGGGGTGAATTAGGGCATCCTCCGCACGAAGTGGCTGAAGGTGGGCTCCGGTAGGCTAAAGAGCCATGTTCAACCCCTTCCGCCGCAACAGCTCCAAGTCCCAACTGCGCCCGCCCCGCGCACCGGGGGAGACCATTCGCGCAGAAGACGCCCAAGAGCTTCAAGCCTGGGCTCAGGGACGTGCCTTTATCGAGGCCTTTATTGAACCGGAGACCGTGGTCAACGAGATGTCTGTCGTTGTGGTGGATGAAAACGGCGCCTTCATCCGCCGTCGCATTGGTGGGCCCAAAGGCATCGACGCGGTGGCTAAGCTTCTGCGCTGCGATGTCTATGACGTCGAAGAGACTGGTTACCCCCAGCGCATGCGCGAGCGCATCGAGCGAGAGCGCATTCTGCGCAAGCGGGAGGAACAACGCGAGCGCCGTCAGCGGTTTGAACAGCGACAGCAGCAGAATGGCCAGGACGGCAATTAGAAGGGTGCTGCCTAGCCAGTAATGATGGTGGCGCCTGCCTTCTCAAGCTCCTCCAGAGCGGCGGCGCCGCGGGCCTCGTCGACAGGCGCGCAGTAATCCGCCAGCACACGCACCGTGAATCCCTCCGCAAGGGCGTCGGAAGCGGTGGCGCGCACGCAGTGATCGGTAGCGATGCCCACGATGTCCACGGCGGTGATGTCGTGCTCGCGCAGCCACTCTGCCAGGGGAACGCCGTCGGCCGCGCCTTCGAAACCGGAATACGCAGCGGTATATTCACCCTTCTTGAAATAGGCCTGGGCGGGCCCGATCGCTTCGTGCATCGCGGCGCCGAAGGAATCGGCCACGCAGTGCGCGGGCCAGGTATCAACGAAGTCTGGATTCTCGGAGAAGTGGGTACCCGGATCGATGTGCCAGTCCTGCGTGGCAACGACAGTGTCGTAGGAAGGCTGGAGGGCACCGATGCGATCGGCCACCTCATTTCCGCGCTCGGTGGCGAGGGCTCCGCCGGGGCAGAAGTCATGTTGGACGTCGACAATGATGAGTGCAGGTGTCATACGTGGCAATTCTATACGCTGGGAAACGATGAAAACACCGATTCCCTTTTATCTACAGAAGATCCTTGATGGCGTTCACGATCACGATTCCGGAGAAGTCGCGGACTATATCCCGGAGCTGGCTGCCGCAAACCCCGAGCAGCTGGGTGTGGCGCTGTGCTCTGTGACGGGCCACCTCTACAGCGCCGGTGACGCAGAGACCCGCTTTACCATCCAGTCCATTTCCAAGCCCTTTGTCTACGCCCTCGCACTGAGCGAGTTCGGCCCTGACGCGGTGCGTGAGGTGGTAGGACTCGAGCCCTCGGGGCAGGCCTTCAATGAGTTATCCCTAGCCAAGGACCACCGCCCCCTGAACCCGATGATCAATGCAGGTGCCATCGTGGTCAATCAGCTGATTAATGGGGTGGAGTCGACCGTGGAGGACCGCGTGGAAAAGATCCGCGCCTTCATATCCCAGTTGGCGGGGCGCGAGGTGGACGTCGATAAGCGCCTGTGTGACTCGGAACTTGAGCACGCTGAGCGCAACCTGTCCCTGGCACATATGCTGCGCTCCTACGGCATCATCCAGGACGATGCCCACGACGCCGTGCTGTCCTATACCTCGCAGTGTGCCCTATCGGTGGACGTGCGCGACCTCGCCGTCATGACCGCGACCCTGGCTAATGGTGGCCGCCAGCCGGTAACGGGGGAGAAGATTTTGGACGCCGACGTCTGCCGCATGACGCTGGCGGTGATGAGTTCCTGCGGCATGTACGACGGTGCTGGGCGCTGGATGGCAGAGGTGGGAATCCCCGCTAAGTCCGGCGTATCCGGAGGGCTCATTGGAACGCTGCCGGGGCAGATCGGCGTGGCGACGTTTTCGCCGCGTCTCGATGAGCAGGGAAATAGCGTGCGCGGAACCGAAATCTTCCGCGAGCTCTCCTCGGACATGGGCCTGCACTTGATGTCCACGGAAAACCGCTTTGGTGTGCACCCAGTTCGCAGCGTCGACGAGGACGACGACACCGCGATTATCCGCCTGCAGGGCCACATCAACTTCACCGCCACCGAAGCCATCCTCCACGAGCTGGAGGAGCGCCAGTTCTCCGGCAAGCGCTTGGCCTTGGACTTCTCCCAGGTCTCTGGCCTGCACAAGGTGGGCCGGCGCATGCTCAAGGAAGGACTGCGCCGGCTGCGTGAGGAAGGCAACGAGGTCGCGCTTGTCGACGACGACGGGCTCGTCACCGACCGCGCCATGTCCGACGGTACGGTCCTCCCATTGGCGGATAAGGAGGACTACGTCATCGCCGGCGAAGAGGTGTGAGCGGCCTAAAGCCGCTCACACGAGGGGCCGCATGGAAGCCGCTCTGATTTAGGCTTCTGCGATCTCGCGCAGCGCTGCGACCACGGTGCGCACCGGAACTCCGGTGGCGCGCTTCGGGGTGTAGCCGCGCGGGGCGGAACCGTTCCAGGACGGGCCGGCGATATCGATGTGAGCCCACTCGATGCCCTCGCCCACAAACTGCTTGAGGTAGGTACCGGCGAACTCCATGCCGCCTTCGCGCTTGGCGTTGATGTTGCGGATATCCGCGGCCTGGGACTTGATTTCCTCGTCGTGCTCCTCCAGCAGCGGCATGGCCCAGGCGTTCTCGCCGACCTCGCGGCCGATTTCAGCGAGGCGATCGCGGAAAACCTCGGAGCCCATGATGCCCGAGGTACGTGCGCCCAGCGCCACGATCTGCGCGCCGGTCAGCGTAGCGGTTTCGATGAGGTAATCCGGCTTGTCTTCGCTGGCGCGCGCGATGGCGTCTGATAGCACGAGGCGGCCCTCGGCGTCAGTGTTGAGAACTTCGGAGGTCAGGCCACCGTAGTGGGTAATGACATCTCCTGGGCGGGTGGCACCAGAGCCCGGCATGTTCTCAGCCAGCGGCAGGGTAGCGGTGATCTGAACCGGCAGCTTCAGCTTGGCCGCCGCGATGATGGTGGCCGCCATCGCAGCAGAGCCGCCCATGTCAGAGATCATGTCCCACATGCCATTGCCCGGCTTCAGGGAGATACCGCCGGTATCGAAGGTAATGCCCTTACCTACAAGAGCCACGTGTTTCTTGGCCTTCTTGGGCTTCCAGCTCAGGCGCACCAGACGCGGCGGGCGGGCAGAGCCCTTACCTACCGCGAGGATGCCGCCGAAGCCCTGCTTCTCCAGCTGCTTTTCATCGAGCACCTCGACGTCAAGACCGGCTTCCTTTGCCTGGCCGGAAAGGAATGCGGCGTAGGACTCCGGGTAGAGCTCGTTGGCGGGGGCATTCACGAGGTCGCGGGCAAGCAAGACAGACTCGGCCACGGTGCGGGCTGCCTCGAATTCTTCGGAGACAGACTTATCAGCCACCACCACGAAAGTGGCTGGTTGTTCCTTCTCCTCCAGTTCGGTGGAGCGAATGCCGCGATAAGCGTAGCCGCCGAGGATGAGACCCTCGACAGCAGCAGAAACGCCGAAGTCCGCCAGGCTGGTCACGATGGTGCCCACGCCTGCGGTGGCGCGGGCCACGGAGCCGGCGGCGCGGCGCAGGGCCTCGGCGTCGAGTTCCTCGACATCGCCCAAGCCCAGCGCAATGACCTGCGCAGCCCCTGCCTTCTGCGGGGCGGGAACCTTCACGATTTCCCCGGCCTTGCCCGTCGCGCCCACGGCCGCGAGAGCCTCGTACGTCGAGCGCAGTGCGGACGAGCTGAGAAGAGAGGTGCCCGGCACCTCGAGTCCCTCCTCGCCGGCGAAGGTGGCGATCAGCAGGGCATCTGCCTGCTTGGGAGCCTTCTTGGCCAGCTCAACGGTGGGGAAAGAGCCGCGTGCGGGCAGTTCGAACGTGGAAGAAGCCACGATGTCCTCCTTGAGAAAAGTGACAATGGGATACTCCTCACACACTACCCGTGTCTATGGTGTGGAACGTACTGGGATTACAGTGGGATTACGGTGGGAGTGGGGTGGGGTGGCAGCGGGGCTTGTGGGCTCGCCGAGTGGACTCAAGGAGTGGTGATCTAGCTAGGGCATTTCTGCATCTCTATAGGGGGCTAAGGAGTACGCTGTAATCCATGTTGAATTACACCGTGACGCGAACTGAAACCCCCACCTCCCCGGAGCGCCTGCAGGAGATTCTGGCGAACCCGGGCTTTGGTAAGTACTTCACCGACCACATGGTGACGATTGACTGGACTGAGGACAAGGGATGGCACGACGCGCAGGTACGCCCCTACGCGCCGTTTAGCATGGATCCGGCGTCCACCGTCTTCCACTATGGCCAGGCCATCTTCGAGGGCATCAAGGCCTACCGCCAGCCAGATGGCAGCATCGCCACCTTCCGCCCGGAGCAGAACGCGCAGCGTCTGCAGGCTTCCGCTGAGCGCATGGCTATGCCGCAGCTGCCGGAAGAGGAGTTCATTGAGTCCCTGCGCCAGCTTGTCGACATCGACCAGGCCTGGGTCCCCGAAGCTGGCGGCGAGGCAGCCCTGTATTTCCGCCCTTTCATGATCGCCACCGATGTGTCCCTGGGCGTGCACCCGGCGCACTCCTACCGCTATGTCGTCATCGCCTCCCCGGCAGGCGCGTACTTCTCCGGCGGCATCAAGCCGGTGTCCGTCTGGCTATCCACCGACTACGTCCGCGCTGCTCCCGGCGGCACGGGCACGGCCAAGTTCGCCGGCAATTATGCGGCCTCACTGCTCGCCCAGGCGCAGGCCGCGGAGAAGGGCTGCGACCAGGTGGTGTGGCTGGACGCCATCGACCGCACCTACATCGAGGAAATGGGTGGCATGAACCTGGCCTTTGTCTACGGCGAGGAAGGCAACCAAACCCTGGTGACCCCGGCGCTGTCGGGTTCGCTGCTGCCGGGCATTACCCGCGCCTCGCTTCTGCAGGTTGCTAAGGACATGGGGCTGAAGGTCGAAGAGCGCCGCATCACCTACAAGGAGTGGGAGCAGGACGTTGCTTCCGGCGCCATGGTGGAGGCCTTTGCCTGCGGCACCGCAGCCGTTATTACCCCGGTGGGCCACGTCATGGGCGACGAGACCGATTTCCACATCAACAACGATGAGGCCGGCGCTACGACGATGGCTCTGCGCGAGCGCCTCACCGGCATCCAGCGCGGGTCCGTGGAGGATACCCACGGCTGGCTGCACACGCTGGTGGAGGCTTAGAGCGCAATTCGCTTAGGCAAGCTCGGCGGCCAGCTGCACCAGCGGCAAGGCCGCGAGCGCGCCGAGGGGGAAACCTTCGCTCAGGTTTAAATCAAGCAGTGGGGTTAGTCCCAGCTCTTTGAGAGCAAGCGCATACGCCGGTTCGGGGGTGGTCGTCCCTGCGCGCAGCCAGCCTCTCACGCCGGGCGCGGTGCGCTCGGCCAGGACGGCGGCGGTGGCGGCCAGGGGGCCGTCGATAAGCACTGGCGTTCGCCGCGCCGTGGCCTGCGCGATGAAACCCGCCAGCGCTGCGAGATTCGGGGAGCCGATGGTCTGCACGACCTCCCAGCCCTCCAGGTTGCGGGCGCGGAACATCGAGTCACGCACAACGCTCACGCGGGCCTTCCACATCGCATCCGTAATACCGCTGGCCAGAGTATTCGTCCCCACAATCGCCACCGGTTCGGTATGGGTAATCCGGCC
>NZ_KV821915.1:0-205308 GCF_001815785.1 Corynebacterium sp. HMSC056F09 | reverse complement strand
ATGACGCTGGCGGCGACTGTGCTTGCGCCGATACCAAAATCAGACGTGATGAGCAGATCAGTGCCCGAATCGATCTCTCGGTCAGCCGTAGCCATGCCGAGTTCGATGTGTGACTCGCACTCTGCCGGGGACATAGCGGCAGAGGGGGCACCAGGCTCAGTGCTGGTGGACTCTGCGCTGCATTCGACGAAGTCGATGCCCGCTCCTGCCCGCTGCGCAGCGCTGAAGAGATTATCGCGCCACCGATCTGCATCGCTGAGGGAGTGCTCTGTGGCTTCTGCACCGTCGACAGTGGGTACAACGTTGGCATCAGCGCCCTCAAAGACGATGGCTCGGGGGCGCTGAAGGGGCTTCGCCTGCGGGGAATCCTGCGCTGCCGCCAACCACGCGGCAATTTCGGCTACGCGATTTGGTTGAGCTGCGGTTGAAGGGCGCAGCTGGGGAACCGCGGTGAATTCAGGCATGTGTCCTCCGGTTTAGACAGTGGCTCCGCGCTCCACCTGCGGGCGCGGGGTGCGCCACTTGCGCGGCTGGGAGGCGCGGGAGTACGCGTAGAAGCCCAGACCAAAACCGGCCTCGGTGGTGCCGGGGAACTTGAGACGCACGGCGTTGTTGCACTTGCGCGCGAGCCAGAAACCTTCGACGGCAAAGACAACGATGACCGCCATCGCGCCGATAGAGATGATCTGCGACAGGCGAGGGTCCCGGGTGCTGACGAACATGAGCACCAGCAGCACGATGGCAAAGGGCATGACCCACTCGTTAATGAAGCGGCGGGAATCTACCCAATCGCGTACGTAGCGGCGGACCTCGCCCTTATCGCGGGCGAGCAAGTAGCGCTCGTCGCCAGCGGCCATGCGCTCCTGTGCCACCTTGTTACGTTCGCGGGACTCAGCGCGCTCCTTACGCTTATATTCCTTCCATTCCGCCTTGGACATGGAAGCCTTAAGCTCCTTGCGATGCTGGTAGCGTTGCGCGTCCGACATCCCCCGGGGATCACGCTTGACGCCGCGGGCGATTTCCTGCGCATCACGCTTGGGCGTGGGGCGGCCCTTCGGCGGCGTGTAGCCCTTGCGGTGCGGTTTCTCGGCGGCGGGTTGCTCTTCCGGCGCCGGGGTTTGCTCGGCGGGGGAAGAAGTCTTGTCATCTTTTTGCCACGGAAGTTTCACGCTGTTTAGCGTACAAGGTCTAGCAGACATAACGGGAATAGGCCCGCGGGAGAGAGCGTTGTGGTTAGGGAACAGGACACCTGTGAACCACTAGTGAACTGTGAGGCATCCTTTCTTCCTCACCTGTGAGGGGGTAGGGTGGGCTCCAGAAAAATTCCGCATATATAAGAGGAGAAATCATGACCGCTCCCGCGTCTGCAACCGGAGTTATCCTGACCGAGGCCGCTGCCGCCAAGGCAAAGTCCCTGCTTGAGCAGGAAGGCCGCGACGATCTGTCACTGCGCATTGCTGTCCAGCCAGGCGGCTGCGCGGGTCTGCGCTACCAGCTCTACTTCGATGACCGCACCTTGGATGGTGACAAGGTGGACACCATTGGCGGCGTTAACCTCGTCGTAGACAAGATGTCTATCCCGTACCTCACCGGCGCCAAGATTGACTTCTCCGACACCATTGAGGCCCAGGGCTTTACCATCGATAACCCCAACGCTGGCGGCTCCTGCGCTTGCGGTGATTCCTTCAATTAAATTCAAGTAAAGTCACGTTGACAAAACGATGAAGCCCTCGTCCGCAGTGTGCGGCGAGGGCTCCGTCAGTTTTGTTGTTTGAACTAGAGCTTCACGGGGTAGTCGCGCTGCTCGATCTTCGGGTCGATGCGGTCTTCGACGAAGATGCCGTGCCAAATCATGAAGGACAGCACCGTCCACAAACGGCGTGAGTGATCGGATACACCGTCGCGGTGCTCCTTGAGCATCTCCAGAACTTCCTTCTTGTTGAAGATGTCCTCGGTCTGGGACTCGGTAATCTGATCCTGGGCCCAGCCGTAGAGCTCATCGCCGGCCAGCCAGTGGCGCATCGGAACCGGGAAGCCCAGCTTCTTGCGGTGCAGCACGTGCGGGGGAACGATCTGCTCCATGGCCTTGCGCAGCGCGTACTTGGTCGTCCCGTGCGAAATCTTGAGGTCGTAGGGGATAGTTTCCGCGACCTTAAACACTTCCTTGTCGAGGAAAGGAACGCGCAGCTCTAGGGAGTTGGCCATGTTCATCTTGTCGGCCTTGACCAAGATGTCGCCGCGCATCCACGTAAACAGGTCGAGGTGCTGCATGCGGGCTACCGGGTCGAAGTCCTGTGATTGCGCGTAGATTGGTGCGGTGACCTCGCGGTGATCCCACTCCGGCTTGGCCCAGGGGAGCACCCGCTGGAGCTGCTCGAAGTTAAAGGAACGTGCATTGCCGTAATAGCGCTCCTCCATGGTCATCGAACCGCGGTTGAGCAGGGACTTGCCCTTCATTCCTTCGGGGAGTACCTGTGAGAGCTTGCCCAGGCCGCGACGCAGCGGGGAGGGGATCTTCTCGAACGGAGCCAGGGAGAGAGGCTCCTTATAAATGGTATAGCCGCCGAAGAGCTCGTCCGCACCTTCGCCGGAGAGCACCACCTTGACGTGCTTGCGGGCTTCCTGGGCCACGAAGTACAGCGGAACGAGGGAAGGGTCCGCGACGGGGTTGTCCAGGTACCACATGATCTTCGGTACAGCGTCGGCATACTCCTCAGGGGAGACGATCTTGACGATGTGCTCCACACCGATCGCCGCGGCGGACTCGGCGGCGACATCCACCTCGGAGTAGCCCTCGCGCTCGAATCCCGTGGTGAAGGTGAGTAGGTCTGGGTTGTGGCGCTTGGCCAGAGCTGCGATGGCGGTGGAATCAATGCCACCGGAGAGGAAGGAGCCGACGGTGACGTCCGCACGCATGTGCTTCTCGACGCTATCCTCCAACGCCCGGGCGATCCTATCGAAGAGCTGCTGCTCCTCGCCCTGCTTGACGGGTTGGATGGGGAAGCGGGGCTTAAAGTAGCGCTCCGATACAACTTCTTCGCCAGGGCGAAGCGTCACGGTGCAGCCAGACTCGACGCGGCGAATATTGGCGTGGAGGGACTCTGGCTCAGGCACGTACTGCAAGTCTACGTAGTGCTCGATGGCGCGCCTATCAAGGCTGAGGTCTAGACCGAGCGAGTCGGCCATCGAAAGGATGCACTTCATCTCCGAGGCGAAGACCGTGCCCTCCTTGGTGGTGGCGTAGTAGAGCGGCTTGATGCCGAACTGGTCGCGGCCGGCAAACATCGTGCGCGTTTCGGTATCCCAGATAACGAAGCCAAACATGCCACGCAGGTGCTCTACGACGTCCTTACCCCAGTGGTGATAGCCCACGACGATGGGCTCGCCGTCACCCTCGGTGTTGAAGGTATAGCCGGCGGCACTGAGCTCTTCGCGGAGTTCTACGTAGTTATAGATTTCGCCGTTGAAGGTAAGGGCATAGCGCTCGGGGTTGTCCTCGGGGCCCCAGCGGAGCGGCTGATTGGAGTGTTCGAGGTCGATGATAGATAGGCGGTTAAAGCCAAAAGCCGCATCATCGTCGTGCCAGGTTCCGGCAGCGTCCGGGCCGCGGTGGCGCATGCACTGAAGAGACTGTTCAAGAGCTTCCAGGTGCTGGGCGGCGTTGCGATCGGCGCTCAGTAGCGCGCAGAGTCCGCACATAAGCTTGCTTCTCCTTATAGATCAAGGTTCATCTCCGGAACACTTTACGGCCGCGGCCAAACGATCTGCGAACCCCGCGCCGCGTTCCCCGTTAGGGTGCGAACTTTCGGATGATGCAGGGGTGTGCGGCTTGTGAATTGGGTCATAGCCGGGAGGGGGAGGCTGGGGGAGCTGGCGTGATCTTGTGCAGGTGGGCCGGTAACATTCCGTACGTTCACTACTTATAGGACAGGTCCAACGCCCAAACAGTCCAGCGAAAAGGCCTGAAAATCAGGCAGGATGCTCTATTCTGATTGGGTAGGAATGCTCTGTGAGTATTCGAGAAGTTTGTGTGCACAGAAAGGCAGAACACACGTGGGACAGCGTAAGCAGCGCAACCTCGGCCGTAAGGCAGGCCTAGCGGGCGTCATAGCTTTGGGCGGTCTAGCCCTTGCGGGTTGTGACGTCGCAGCGCCGACGGCAGTTGAGAACCTCCTAGGCATGGGTTGGCCGAAGGGTATTACCCCTGAAGCGACCTCGATGTACAACTTCTGGATCTGGGTCTGGGTTGCTGCATGGATCATCGGTTTCATCATGTGGGGCCTGTTCCTCACCGCTATCTTCCGCTGGAATGCGAAGAAGGCTGAGAAGGCCGGCAAGGGCGAGTTCCCGAAGCAGCTGCAGTACAACGTGCCGCTGGAGATGGCTCTGACCATTATCCCGATTCTGATCATCATGGGACTGTTCTTCTTCACTGTTCAGGCTCAGCAGAAGGTTACGGCGCTGGACAAGAACCCTGAGGTGACCGTGGACGTTACCGCCTTCCAGTGGAACTGGAAGTTCGGTTACGCCGAGAACAAGGTTGATGGCGAGAACTACGATGGCGCCGATGCTGAGCGTCAGAAGCTTGCCGAGGAATCCTCCCTCGACCCGGAGGGCACCCCGAACCCGAACCCGATTCACGGTAAGTCCACCGGTGACATCTCCTACCTCAACTTCAACAAGATTGAGACTGTTGGTACCACCGAAGAGGTTCCGGTTCTGGTTCTCCCGGTTGACACCCCGATCGAGTTCCGCCTCGCCTCCGGCGATGTTTCCCACTCCTTCTGGGTTCCGGAGTTCCTGTTTAAGCGCGATGCCTACGCGCACCCGGAGAACAACTCCCAGGAGCGTCGCTTCCAGGTAGAGAAGATTGAGGAAAAGGGCGCCTTCGTTGGTCGCTGTGCTGAGATGTGCGGTACCTACCACGCCATGATGAACTTTGAGATTCGCGTCGTTGACCGCGCAGACTTCAACGAGTACCTCAAGTTCCGTGAGGAGAACCCGCAGGCAACCAACGCCGAGGCTCTCGAGCACATCGGTGAAGAGCCCTACGCAGTTACCACCGCTCCGTTCAACTCTCTGCGCGACACCCGCGATGCCGACAACTTTGTCGACACCGCTGAAGCGGCATAAGAAAAGGAACTGATAGAAAATGCGTGCAACATCTAAGGTCTTTTATTCCATCGCGACCTACCTCTTCGTGTCGCTCATCGTCTACGTCATTGGCGTTAACTACGTCAAGGATGATGGCTACATGTACGGCACCGAGTGGGTCGGCATCGTGGGCTTGGTCCTCGCTATGCTGCTCTGCCTCATGCTGGGCGGCTACCTGCACTTCACCGATAACCGCTCCGACATCGCGCCGGAGGATTGGGAAGAGGCGGAGACTGAAGACGCAGCCGGTATCCTTGGCTTCTTCTCTCCGAGCTCCATCTGGCCGCTGTGCATGACCGGCTCCATCGCAGTGCTGGGTCTTGGCATCATCTTCCTCTACTTCTGGATGATCATCCTGGGCGCAGTCCTGCTCGTCACCTCCGTGACTGGCCTGTCCCTGCAGTATGGCCTTCCGAAGGAAAAGCACTAAGGCTTAACCTTTTCTGCCGCGCTTTCTAGCGTCACGACTTCTCACGCCTCCGCCACACCTAGTGGCGGAGGCTTTGTCGTTGAGAAGACTGCGTCGTAGTGCGTTGCGGAAAGTTCCCAAAAGGGAGAAAAAATTTCGATTTGGGTGGAGTGCTGGGGGAGCGGGTGGCTTGCCGAAAGTGTGTAACTCTAGGTCTGTGCTTAGAATTCCAGCACGTTAACGGCCATTTTTACGGGGGTCATCCGAAAGTTGCAGTCCTGCACTTTCGCCCGCGGTGGCGGGTGTGATTTATCTCATTAGCGTTGGTCCGACCGGTTTCGGATTGCGGGCAAAACGTACCTCTTCTTGACCTGTTGCTGGCTTCACAACTGGCGTTGCCAAGTCTCACTACCTGCAGGGATGGGGCGTCGTAAAGCGCGCTAAAAAGTTCCCGACTACCTCCTGGGAGCTCTATGGTTCCTGCCTGGGGTGAAAACTGTGAAGGTCTAGGTCGTGGCCTCAAAAAAATCGGGGGGAAATGAGATGACTTATGCGGTCAGACCAGCCATACTGTTATGCGTGACGAGCGTAGTTTCTAACCAAGGTATGGCAGCACCACGTGTTGCCGCGCTGAACCGACCCAACATGGTCAGCGTCGGCACCATCGTGTTCCTGTCTCAGGAATTGATGTTCTTTGCTGGACTGTTCGCGATGTGGTTCACCTCGCGTGCGAACGGCCAGGAGGGTGACTGGGCAGAGCACACGGCGCACATCAACGTGCCCATGGGCTTCCTCATTACGAGTGTCCTGGTCCTTTCCTCCGTGACCTCTCAGTTCGGCGTTTTCGCAGCAGAAAGGGGTGACGTTTACAAGCTCCGACTCTGGTACTCGGTGACCATCGCGTTGGGTGTTGTCTTCCTAGGCATCATGGCGTTCGAGTGGACAGAGTTGATCATGGCAGGTCTCACTGTTCAGTCCAGTGTCTTTGGTTCGGTCTTCTATATCCTGACCGGGTTCCACGCGGCACACGTGACTGCGGGTCTGATCGCCTTCGGAATTATCTTGGCGCGAATTGCCCGCTCCAAGTTCACGCCTGCACAGGCCACCGCGGCAATGGCAGTGTCTTACTACTGGCACTTCGTTGACGTTGTGTGGATCGGCGTGTTCGTAGTCATCTACCTAGTTCAGTAGGCCGTAGTCGCCGGAGAATAGCCGGCCTACAGTCATTCATCTCCATGTACGAGTTATCTAAAGGAAAATGATGGATAACATCCAGCAGCCCGCCGCAGTGGAAGACACCACTGCCGCGGCTAAGAAGACCCGCCGTCGCCGCAAGGCGAAGCGCACGCTTGCTGGCGTCTTTGCACTGAGCATCGGTCTTACCGGCGCAGGTGTCTTGGCTTCCGCCCTGACCCCTGACGCACAGGTGGCTACCGCTGCCAAGGATGACCAGGCACTCGTTCAAGAGGGCAAGGACATCTACGAAGTCGCTTGTATCACCTGCCACGGTGCGAACCTGCAGGGTATCCAGGACCGTGGTCCTTCCCTCGTTGGTATCGGTGCTGGCTCCGTGTACTTCCAGGTTCACTCCGGCCGTATGCCGATGATGTCGAACGACGCACAGGCTGAGCGCAAGACCCCGCGTTACACCGAGCAGCAGACGTTGGCGCTTGCCGCCTATGTTGCTGCCAACGGTGGCGGCGCTGACATCGTCTACGACGAGGATGGCTCCGTAGCGCAGGAGTCCTTGCGCGGCGCCAACTACAACGGCCAGATCCAGGCCGAGGACGTCGCCAAGGGCTCCGAGCTCTTCCGCATGAACTGCGCGTCCTGCCACAACTTCACCGGTAGGGGCGGCGCTCTGTCCTCCGGTAAGTTCGCGCCGCCGCTCGACCCGGCTAACGAGCAGGAGATCTACCAGGCAATGCTGACCGGCCCCCAGAACATGCCGAAGTTCTCCGACCGTCAGCTGACTGCAGATGAGAAGAAGGACATCATCGCCTACCTCAAGTCTGCGAAGGAAACCCCGTCTCCGGCTGGTTGGTCGCTTGGCGGCCTCGGTCCGGTGGCTGAGGGCCTGGCAATGTGGATCATCGGCATCAGCCTTCTGTGCGTTGCCGCTATGTGGATTGGATCTCGCTCATGAGCAACGTAAAGAAGAATTACTCTCGCAAAGAGCTCGATGCTATGAGCAACGACGAGCTCGCAGCCCTCGGTACCGAGCTGGACGATGTTACCGTTGCGTTCCGTAAGGAGCGCTTCCCGGTAGAGGGCGATCCCGCCGAGAAGCGTGCCGCTGCAAACGTCACCTTCTGGCTCATCATTTCCGTCCTGATGGGCATTGCCTTCCTGGCCGTCTACCTCTTCTGGCCGTGGGAGTACAAGATGCTCGGCGAGGACGGCATGTGGTGGCACACCCTCTACACGCCGTTGCTCGGCTTGACCTCTGGTCTGTGCATCCTGGGCTTGGGCTTTGCCATCGTTCAGTACGTCAAGAAGATCCTCCCCGAGGAGATCTCGGTTCAGCGCCGCCACGACGGTCCTTCCGATGAAGTCGACCGCCGCACGCTGACCGCGCTGCTGAATGACTCCTGGAACACCTCGACCTTGGGTCGTCGTAAGACCATCATGGGGCTGCTCGGTGGTGCTGGCGTTCTCTTCGGCCTTACCGTCATCGCTCCGCTGGGTGGTGCCATCAACAACCCGTGGAAGAAGCGCCACGAGTTGAACTACATGGGTGACGGCACCCTGTGGACCTCCGGTTGGACCCTGCATGAGAAGGGCGTCAAGCTCTACCTCGCTCGCGATACCGGTACTATCGCCGAAATGCACGAAGGCGAGTCCGGCTCGCACTACACCACCCGTGGCGTCACCCGCCTGGTGCGCGTGCGTCCGGAAGATCTGGCTGCAGGCGGTATGGAGACTGTCTTCCCGCTGGCTGCTGAGGATGTCAACGACGGTGCAGAGTACTCCGAGGACAAGGACGTCTACGAGAACCACATGCACTCCATCCACGGTAACCGCAACGCTGTGATGCTCATCCGCCTGCGCAACGATGATGCCAAGAAGGCTATCGAGCGCAAGGGTCAGGAAGACTTCCACTACGGCGATTACTACGCCTACTCCAAGATCTGTACCCACATTGGTTGCCCGACCTCGCTGTACGAGGCACAGACCAACCGCATTCTCTGCCCGTGCCACCAGTCGCAGTTCGACGCGTTGCACTACGGTAAGCCGGTCTTCGGCCCGGCAGCCCGTGCACTGCCGCAGCTGCCGATTGATGTGGACGATGAGGGCTACCTCATTGCTAAGGGCAACTTCATCGAGCCCGTCGGACCTGCATTCTGGGAGCGTAAGTCATAATGAGTAACAAACTTGCACAGATGGGTAACAACATGGACGAGCGGTATTCCGCTGCCGGCGTCCTGCGTACCCAGCTCAACAAAGTCTTTCCCACTCACTGGTCCTTCATGCTCGGTGAGATGGCACTGTACAGCTTCATCATCCTGTTGCTGACCGGTATCTACCTCGCGCTGTTCTTCGATCCTTCAATTACGAAGGTCATCTACGACGGCGGATACACCCCGCTGAACGGCGTGGAGATGTCTCGCGCCTACGCAACGGCACTCGATATCTCCTTTGAGGTCCGCGGCGGTCTGTTTGTGCGCCAGATGCACCACTGGGCAGCACTCATGTTCATGATGTCCATGATTGCCCACATGCTGCGTATTTTCTTCACCGGCGCATTCCGTCGCCCGCGTGAGGCTAACTGGATTATCGGTTGCGCGCTTATCCTTCTGGGCATGGTCGAGGGCTTCCTCGGCTACTCCCTTCCGGATGACCTGCTCTCCGGTGTTGGTCTGCGAATCATGTCCGCCATCATCCTGGGTCTGCCGATCATCGGTACCTGGCTGCACTGGGCCATCTTCGGTGGCGACTTCCCGTCCGACCTCATGCTGGACCGTTTCTACATCCTGCACGTGCTGGTTATCCCGGGCATCATCCTGGGCCTTATCGCAGCACACCTCATCATGGTGTGGTTCCAGAAGCACACCCAGTTCCCTGGACCGGGTCGCGCTGAGAACAACGTCGTGGGTGTCCGTATTATGCCGGTCTTCGCCACCAAGGCAATCGGCATGGGCATGATGGTTGCCGGTGTCCTGGCGCTCATCTCCGGTCTCATGACGATTAACGCCATCTGGAACCTTGGCCCGTACAACCCGTCCCAGGTCTCCGCTGGTTCCCAGCCGGATATCTACATGCTGTGGACTGACGGTGTTGCTCGTGTCATGCCTGCATGGGAGCTCTACATCGGTAACTACACCATCCCGTCTGCGTTCTGGGTTGCACTGCTCTGTGGCCTGATGGTCGTTCTGCTCTTCGCCTACCCCTTCATTGAGAAGAAGTTGACTGGCGACGACGCTCACCACAACCTCCTGCAGCGCCCGCGTGACGTTCCGGTTCGCTCCGCTATCGGTGCAGCTGCCATCGTCTTCTTCCTGCTGGTAACGCTGTCTGGTGGTAATGACCACGTGGCACACTTCTTCCAGATCTCGCTGAATGCGATGACCTGGGTTGGCCGTATCGGTCTGATTGTCCTGCCGCCGATTGCATACTTCATGACCTACCGCATCTGCGTTGGTCTGCAGCGCTCCGACCGTGAGGTGCTGGAGCACGGTATCGAGACCGGTGTCATTAAGCAGCTGCCGAACGGTGCCTTCATCGAGGTTCACCAGCCGCTTGGTCCGGTGGACGAGCACGGCCACCCGGTTCCGCTCGAGTACGCCGGCGCTCCGGTTCCGAAGCAGCTCAACCAGCTTGGTCTGGCCGACTCCGAGACACAGGGCATCTTCTCTTCCGATGACTCCGCTATCGTCTCCCGAGTCAATGAAATTCGCCACGAGAACCACGCTGAGGAGGCGGAGATGTTCCGTCAGCTCAACGAGGCTAACCGCCGCGAAGACGAGGAGAATGGCCGCATCTAGCGCCATCACTCGCTGAAACACGCTCACAGAGCCCGTTCCTTTCTCCATCACACAGGAGAATAGGAACGGGCTTTTGCGTTCTCATTTCCTTTAGTCGCGGGGCCGCGAACTGGGCCCTTGGAGCCGGCCTGGTTCATTTGTTCATTTCGGAAGCTGAGCTAAGTCAGGAGGGCGTACTTGCACAAGGCATCTGACAAAAGGCATTTTTGGGTCTGAAGACGCCATCTGCCATGAGTAAATAGCGTTTTTAGCCGTCAGAACGCCTTACGACTGATGCCTTTTGCCAGACGCCTTTTGTCAGATGCCTCAGGCGTGTCAATAAAGGCCCCCAGACGTTGGGCGTTGGAGGAGCTCAAAGAAGGTAATCCGTTTCGCGAAGAGATGGGCAGTGCACTACGGAAAGGTCGTCGTGAACCGACCTGGGTCATGGGTGGGTGAGTAAACCTTGACGTCACTCTTGGCAGTATTGCCCAGTGTTGTTCGGCGGTGGGGCGGGATTTCTTCGCACTTAATTGGCCTACGTCAGGTTGGAGCTGTCTTGGTTGAAGAAGCATTAGACCCCGCCGCGAGCACGCTAGGTGAGCGCGAAGGGCGTCCCAGGGGAGTTCGTTAGATACAGCGTTCTTTCATGCCTAGGCCTCTAGAGCGTGTGCTTTAGGGTAGTTGTAAGGCCGTCTACGTACCCGCTGTCAGAGCAGCGGTCTGCGGGCGCCGAGCTGGGTGGGAGAGCGGGCTCGCAAGTTTGCGTTGCTTGCTCGTCAAGGTGTTAACCCGTAGTTAACCTCTTCTTAGTTTGTCTGATTTCCGGGAATCGAGGTGCTATACGGCGATGCGGAGGCCTCTCATTTGCCTGGGGGAGTGACGCGGTCGACATAAAAACCGCAGGAGAGAACCACTTTGTTGCATGGTTTCAGGAGAGGGTAGTGGGTCAAATGGGGTCGATGTGACGCCGAGTTACACGAGTGTGATGAAGGTTACATCGTATACTTTTGGACGCTCTTTGGGGCTTTAGGTCGGTGTTAAGGTCTAGCGGTGTGAAGTGAAAACCCCTCTGGGTTATTGCAGGTGAGGGCAAGTATCTGCCTGTCGTGCTTGTGTAATGAACTGGGGTCGTTGGGCGCCGTGTCGTTTAGGTTTCCATTTGATAACGGGACGGTAACGAAGCCGGTTTTACGTTTCTGACTCGACATCGCTCGTGATGATTTCGTAACCTATTCGAGACATTGAGTTACCGCCACGGTGTACACATCACCGGTGCTCAATACGAACTGAAGATTTAAGCGCCGCGTCTGGCCCCTCCTAAACATCCGGGGGCCGAGCGGAGATGGCCCTACAGGAACGGGTCATCGTCGAACGCTAGGCCCGCCCTTGGGTCAGAGCTTTTGTTCGCGTCATGTGGAGAGTAGTCATATGGATTGCCTTCTCCTAGTGAGCGAAAGTAGGCGCGCAGGAAGATTTGGAGTTTAAATTCGTGGCTAAGCACCGTCGTCAGGGCAACCTGAACACCCGTCGCATCGCATCCACTGCTGCTGTTGCTGCTACCGCAGCTGTTACCGTCCCTGCCGCTGCTAATGCGGCTGAGGTTGTCGTCCCGGAGACCGATATCCGCTTCGAGGTTGCTGGTCTGGAGAACGTCCCGAATATCAAGCAGCTGCCGAACATTGACCGTTACATCCCGGCCTTCAAGGCTGATCAGGGTGCGGGTTACGCCGCTGCTGTGGAGGCTCCGGTAGCTGAGGCTCCGGCGCCGGCACCGGTTCAGTCCGTGGGCGAGAAGGTTCTCGAGGCTGCTCGCTCCGCCGTCGGTTCCCCGTACGTCTATGGTGCCAACGGCCCGAGCGCTTTTGACTGCTCTGGTCTGACCTCGTGGGCTTACCGCCAGGCTGGCGTGTCCATTCCGCGCACCTCCCAGGCGCAGGCTTCTGCGGGTACCCCGGTGTCCCTCGATGCCCTGCAGCCGGGCGACATCATCGTCTACTACTCCGGTGCATCCCACGTTGGTATCTACACCGGCCACGGCACCATCATTGACGCGCTGAACTCCGGCACCCCGGTCGGCGAGCGCTCCCTGAACTACATGCCGATTCACTCCGCTGTTCGCTTCTAAGCGAACCTGGCGGTTTGGCTAACCCCTTCCGCTGCTCTTGCCATGTTGATGGCGAGGGTGGGGAAGGGGTTCGGCTATTCTAGAAGCCGTTATGCTTTTCCTTGACTGAGGGTATAATTCAGTCATCTATTAACCTTCTCTTAGTTTCGGGGGTATTCATGTCGCGTCGTGGCATTGCGTGTGCCGTCGCTGCAATCGTTGTGGGTGCGGCTCCGGTGGTCGTCCTGTCGCCATCTGCAGTGGCTCAAGAGTTCCTCCAGGAGCAACCGCAAGAAGCGGCAGGGGAGCAGGCACCCGAGGATCTGAGCGATCTCATTGAGCGCATGGCGGACGTCGCCCAGCGGGTTTCTGCCAAGGGTGAGGAAGTCAAGGGGCTTGAGGATGAGCTCGCAGAATCGGAGAAGGAGATCGGCGAGCTGGAACGCAAGGCTGAGGAGGCGCAGCGCAATTCCGAAGACGCCTCCGTGGTTGTCGCTGAGCAACAGCAGCGGATCGATTCCCTGGCGCAATCGCGCTACCGCCGAAGCGCGGCAACGCCAGTGTCGGCAGCCCTTGATGCCAACGACGTAGCCAGTGCGGTCGAGCGCATGGGGTACCTGGGGGCTTTGACGAGGGCTGCCAAGCGTGAAGAGGAAGCCATGGTGGCTGCCGCCGCCGCGGCCGACGAGGCGCATCAGCAGGCAGTCGATGCTACTGAGGAAGCGCGCCTCAAGCGCGACGAGCTGCAGGCACAGCGCGATGCGGTTCTCAAGGAGCAGGCTGACCTGGAAGAGCAGCAGAAGGAGCTCGAAACCAAGGTTGATGGCTTGAGCCCCGAGGCGCGCCAGGCATGGGTTGAGCACTTTGGCGGCTCTGCCGACCTTGACCTAGCTGCGTTGGCCGATGGTTCGGGATCCGCCGCTGTCCAAGCAGCACTCACCCGCATTGGTGCCCCGTATGGCTGGGGAGCAACGGGCCCTGATGTGTTCGATTGTTCCGGCCTGATGGTGTGGAGCTATCAGCAGATGGGGAAGAGTATCCCGCGCACCTCGCAGGCGCAGATTGCCGGCGGCACCCCAGTACCGATCGATGAACTACAGCCCGGAGACATTGTGGGCTATTACGCCGGCATTACCCACGTGGGAATGTATATCGGCGACGGTCAGGTGGTTCACGCCTCCACCTATGGCGTTCCCGTGGCAGTGGTGCCGCTTCATTCCATGCCCGTTCAAGGCGCCGTCCGCTACTAGGCCATGGCGCGCACACTCCTAGTAACGAATGATTTCCCGCCCACCATCGGCGGGATTCAGTCTTATCTTCGAGATTTTCTGGCAACCCTCAACCCGGAGGACGTCGTCGTCTTCGCCTCGACCCAAGATGGTGACGCCGCTGCCGAGTATGACGCGACGCTGCCGTATACCGTGGTTCGCTGGCCACGCACCATCATGCTTCCGACACCAGCCACCGCGCGCCGGATGCAGAGTCTGATTCGTGAATACGATATCGAGACCGTGTGGTTTGGGGCGGCAGCCCCGCTTGCCCTTATGGCGCCGGAGGCCCGGGCGGCGGGCGCTCGCCGGATCGTTGCCACGACGCACGGTCACGAGGTGGGCTGGTCCATGCTTCCCATAGCCCGGCAGGCCCTGCGTCGCATTGGTCAGCATGCCGATGTCATCACGTATATCTCGGACTACACGCGTACCAGGTTGGAACCCGCGTTTGGTACCCATGCGCGCTGGGTGCACTTGCCTTCTGCGGTTAATCTGGAAGACTTCACTCCGGCCACGGAGGGAGAAAAGCAGAGCGCGCGGGAGCGCTTTGGACTCGGCCCAGGGCCCGTCATCGTGTGCATCTCCCGCTTGGTTCCCCGCAAAGGCCAGGACCAGCTCTTGCGGGCGATGCCGGCGGTACGGGCACGCTTCCCGGACGCCCAGGTACTCATCATCGGTCGCGGACGCTATGAGCAGACACTGCGCGAGCTAGCGCGTCTGTACTGCCCCGACGCGGTGTTGCAGGAGGCGCGGGACACCGAAGAATTGCAGTTGGCGCTTCATGCTGCCGATGTGTTTGCCATGCCGGCGCGCACGCGGGGTGGGGGACTCGACGTCGAGGGCCTCGGCATCGTTTACCTAGAAGCACAAGCGGCGGGGTTGCCGGTCATTGCGGGTGACTCCGGTGGTGCACCGGAAACAGTAACGTCCGAGACCGGCATCGTCGTGCGCGGCTCCTCAGTTCTGGAACTTGAGCAGGCCTTGTGCACGTTGCTTGGCGACGTCCCCGGGGCCCGCCGCATGGGGGCGGCAGGGCGCCGTCACGTGGAGGAGCACTGGACGTGGGAAATCATGGGCGCACGATTGCGTGAGGTTCTGGAATGTGATCGTGGGCAGGCCGGGGTATATCCTACTAGTCATGCTTGAACACACTTCCTCCGCTGACGGTGGCCACAGCGGCCTCACCATCGGGTTCGATATTGGTGGAACCAACTTGCGGGCCGCGGTGATTAATCCCGCCGGAGAGATTGTGGATTCGACAAGCGTCCCCACGGCCAGGGAAGCGCAGACACTCGAAGATGACATCGTGCGCTGCGTAGACAACTTGGCAGCATCCCATGACATCGAGGCCGTGGGCCTTGCCCTCGCGGGCTTTTTGGATCCCGAGTGTGAAGTTGTCCGCTTCGCCCCGCATTTGCCGTGGCGTAACGCCCCAGTACGCGAGATCCTCAGCAGGCGTTTGGACGTGCCGGTCCGCCTTGAGCATGACGCCAATTCAGCCGCGTGGGGCGAATGGCGCTTTGGCGCTGGGCGCGGTGCGAAGGACTGGGTCTTTTTTGCCGTGGGAACCGGCATTGGTGCCACGCTTTTTACTGACGGCACAATCTACCGAGGAGCTTTCGGTACCGCACCAGAGTTTGGGCACCTTGTTGTGTCACCGGGTGGGCGCCTGTGCTCCTGCGGCAAGCGTGGTTGCCTCGAGCGTTACGCCTCCGGCACCGCATTGCCGGATACCTGCGCGGATTTGCGCGGTGACTATGACACCGCCCTTCCCCTAAACCCCTCCGGCGAGGAGATCACTGCTGCGGCTCGGCAGGGTGATCCACTGGGCTTGGCCGTCATGGAGAACTTCGGCCAGTGGCTCGGGCGGGGGCTGTCCATGGTGGCGGATGTACTCGATCCAGAGCTGATTGTGATCGGCGGCGGGGTGTCCCAGGACGCGGATCTTTACCTGGATCGGGCGCGGGAATCTATGGCTAGCCAGATTGTCGGGGCCGGTCACAGGCCCCTGGCCCGAGTCGCAACTGCGAAGTTGGGTTCTGCGGCAGGTATGATCGGAGTCGCTGATCTCGCCCGCCAGGAGCACCGAGGTTAACACCGCACATTTTTCTTTCACCGGGCAGCACCGCCTGTTCGGCACATACAGATAGGACTATAAGCGATGCGAAACAAGTGGTACTGGGCCTTCAAGCACATCTTTTTCGGCCCGGCCCTACGAGTGTGGAACCGCCCATGGTCCGAAGGAATGGATCGCATCCCGGAGTCCGGCTCGGCTATCTTGGCCTCCTCCCACCAAGCGGTGATGGACTCTTTCTACTTCCCGCTTCTGTGCCCGCGGCAGATTACCTTCTTGGCAAAGAGCGAGTATTTCACCACCCCCGGCTTCGTCGGCCGCCTGCAAAAGTGGTTCTTTAGCTCGGTTGGGCAGGTGCCGATTGACCGCGTCAACAAGGAAGCCAGTGACGCGATGCTGGCGAGCGCGGAGCGCATTATCGGCCGCGGAGATCTTTTTGGCATCTACCCGGAGGGAACTCGCTCACCTGATGGGCGTATCTACAAGGGGCGCACCGGCATGGCGCGCATCGCGCTGACTACGGGTGAGAAGGTCATTCCCATCGCCATGATCAATACTCGGAAGGCCAACCCGATCGGTTCGTGGATTCCGCGCCCGGTTCGCGTCGGCATGCGCGTGGGAGAGCCCATCGACCCCCGAGTATGGGCCGCTGAGCGCAACCTCGACCCGCAGGATCACGCTACCGCGCGGGCCTTTACGGATTACGTGATGAAGCAACTCTCGGAGTTGACGGGCGAACCTTATGTCGACGTCTACGCCTCTGATGTCAAGGCTTCTCTGCAAGCCGGACACGGCTACCCGGAAGGGGCCGAGCCCGGTTCGGAGGCGCGGTAATCAGTGACTTCCTCCCCCAAACAGCGATTAGCTTGGCCCGATGTAGCAAAGGGGATCTCCATCCTGGGCGTCGTGCTGTTGCACATTACGCTCACGGTTCCGGAATCCAAGGACACGTGGCTGGCTGCCTTTAACGTGTGGCTGGACCCCTTGCGCTTGCCTTTGTTCTTTTTGGTGAGCGGCTTCTTCGCGCAAAAGGTGTTTCGCTTCAGCTTTGCGGAGCTTTTCACGCGCCGCCTGTGGTACTTCCTCGTGCCTTATGTGGTGTGGGTGCTCGTGGAGCAGCAGACTAAGCGCGTGGAGTATCACTGGGTATTCGGGGATCCTATTTTCGATGTTGATCAGATGGCCGCGAGCCTCCTAGTGGGGCATTCCATGGCTTGGTTCCTGCACGCGCTGATTCTGTTCAATATCTTCCTCTGGTGCGTACGCAAGCTGCCCGGGTGGGCAGCGATGGCGTTGAGCTTTACCCCGATTCTGTTCATCGCTTGGCAGGCGCAGTACACCTCGATTGCAAAAGCCATCATGTTCCTCCCAGTATTCGTTGGTGCTGCTTGTTTCCGGGATGCCATTGCCGCATTCGCCGCCGCCATCGAGGCACCGTTTAGGGGAACGTGGGATCACCGTAGCTTCTGGGCATATTCCGGGATGACCGTGGCCTATGCCATCGGATTTTTCATCCGCCGCGCGTGGGATAACTACGCAGGGGAAGTCGATGTCACCTGGCTGCTACCTGGCGCGGAGGCGCTGGTGCGGGATGACGTTCACATCCTCGTCCGCATGGTAGAGCAGTTCTTCGAGGTTCCGCTTGGAATCGCGGTGGCGGTAGCGGTGTCTTATATTCCGGTCCTGTCCACTGGCCTGCGTTTTATCGGTTCGCACACGCTGCCCATCTACCTGGGGCACCCCATTGGCTTGACGGTTCTTTATAGTTACCCCATGGCGCTCCACCCGCGGGAGGTCACCCTGGCGGGTCAATGGCCACTGGAAAACACCTGGTTCTGGCTCAGCATGTGCGTGCTCTATTGCGCTGTTGCGTCCTTGGCTCTATGGGCCCTAGGCAAGGTGCCCGTCTTGGGCTGGACGCTGACCCCACCGCCGATCGGTGCCAGTCGGCGGAAGAAGGAACCTTTCTCCGCAGGCGTGAGCTTGAGCCAGCAGCTCAACGCAACGAAGAATACGACAAGCAAGAAGTAGTCATTGCCCGGAATCTGCTGCCACCACGACCACGTCAGTTCCAGTTGCTCGCCGTGGGGGACAAGCCAGTGACCGCGCGCTACCAGAACCAGCCATGTGAGGCCGGCAATGAACCAGCGGCGGCGGGCAGTCAGATACACCGCTGCCAAGCACAGCCACGTGAAGTGGTGCGACCACGAGACAGGTGAACACAGCAGCGCTGCCGACGAGGCCAGCAGCAGAAGCTCAATCTCTGAGGATGTGCGCTCCATGACCCACCACAACGTCGCCACGATGATGAGGCACCCGATAATCCAGAGGGCTGTTGTCTGCTCAGGAATGACGCGGCTGAGCACGCCCCGGAGTGATTGATTGCTCGAGTAGGCCAGCCCACCGATGCGGGAGGAATCCCGGATGGTATCGGTCCAATACACCGCGGAGCTCGCTGGGGAGGCGAGGTAGCCCACCACGCCGCAGGCAACAAAAGCCCCCACCGCCGTGGCAAGAGCGTGCCAGTCGCGGCGAACGAAAAACACGGCGAGGAAGACCGCGGGGGTGAGCTTGATAGCGATAGCTGCGCCTGTCAGAATTCCACGCCATGGGTTGCGGGGCCTCAGTATCAGGCAATCCACAATGACTGCCGCGGTCAACAGGAGGTTTACTTGACCGAAGCTGAGTGTCTCAGTAATCGGCTCCGTCAGCAAGCAGGCGCACAATGCCCACGAGGACCACCAACCGGGCCTGTGAGTGGTGCAGCTTCGAGAGAGGACGGCGTAGAGGCAGACCCAGAGCGCTGCCACCGATGCCGCAGTGAGAAGAATGGACAGTGGCCACAACGGTAGCCATGACACCATGGCGAAAAGCGCTGCGGCAAAAGGCGGGTACGTGAACGGCAGCGAAAAACCGTTGTCGAGGACATAGCTTTGGGCGTACAGATTCTCTCCGTGTAGCAGCGCGCGTCCTCCCTCACGATAAACATCGAGGTCAATGTGGTAGGAAGGCACAATGCTGCCACTGCTGAACAACGCCGCAGGCTGAATAATCCATGCCACGGAGGCCAGCCCTACTATGAACAAGGGGAGAAGGGGAGAGGAAAGGGCTTTCTTCACGCTGCTGAGTATAGGCCCCAGTGCTAAGGCGACTATAGGCGGCAGACTAGGATACGGGGCGTGCGCTACTTCTACGACACCGAATTCATTGAGGACGGATCGACCATTGAGCTGGTCTCCATCGGAATTGTCGGGGAAGACGGAAGCGAGTACTACGCGGTATCCACAGATTTCGATCCTGCGAAGGCTAATGCGTGGGTGCGGGAGAACGTCTTGGATAAATTACCAAGCCCCGCAGACCCAGTCTGGAAATCGCGCGAGACCATCCGCGAAGAGCTCTTGAAATTCTTGGGCCGGCATTCCACGCCTATCGAGCTGTGGGCTTGGGTAGGAGCCTATGACCACGTTGTTCTCGCGCAACTATGGGGAGACATGGCCAGCTTGCCCAAGGGGATGCCGCGATATACCCGGGAGCTGAAGCAGTATTGGGAGTTTGCCGGCCGCCCTAAACTACCTCCAGTGCCCAATGGCAACCATGATGCGTTGGTCGACGCCCGCCATAACCTGGCCAAGTTTCGAGTCTGCGAGCAGCATTTGCCGCTGACGAGGGGCAACCGCGTACATTAAACGTGAATTAATACCGCAGCCGAAAAGACCATTAACTAACGCGTGACAGGCCCAAGATGGTTAAATACTGGGTGTGAGTTGGACAGTAGATATTCCCAAAGAAGTGCTTCCTGATCTGCCGCCGCTGCCGGAGGGGATCAATGAGAAGTTCCAAGACGTCATTTCCCGCGAGGCAAAGCAGCAGCCGGGCTGGGATCAGCTGCAGGCTGATAACGTCCGCAAGATTCTTGAATCCGTACCGCCTATCGTCGTGGCCCCGGAGGTTGAGGATCTCAAGCGCAAGCTTGCCGACGTCGCCTTGGGCAACGCCTTCCTTCTCCAGGGAGGCGACTGCGCGGAGACCTTTGAGTCCAACACGGAACCGCACATCCGCGGCAACATCAAGACGCTGCTGCAGATGGCCGTCGTCTTGACGTACGGCGCTTCCACTCCGGTGGTGAAGTTGGGCCGTATTGCCGGCCAGTACGCCAAGCCGCGTTCCTCCGATCTGGATGCCAACGGTCTGTACAACTACCGCGGTGACATCGTCAACGGCGTGGAGGCCAACGAGGAATCCCGCCGTCACGATCCCGCCCGCATGATTCGCGCCTACGCAAACTCCTCGGCGGCAATGAACCTGGTTCGCGCGCTGACGCACTCCGGAACCGCGGACCTGTACCGCCTCCACGAATGGAACCGAGAGTTCGTGGCCAACTCCCCGGCGGGTGCTCGCTACCAGGCTTTGGCCGATGAGATTGAAAACGGCCTGGCGTTCATGAATGCCTGTGGCGTGTCCGATGAAACCTTGCGCTCGGCGGAGATCTACTGCTCTCACGAAGCCCTGTTGAAGGATTACGAGCGTTCCATGCTGCGCTTGGGTACGGACTCTAACGGCGAGACCAAGCTTTATGACCTGTCCGCGCACCAGCTGTGGATTGGTGAGCGTACCCGTGGTCTCGACGACTTCCACGTGGCGTTTGCTTCCATCATCGGCAACCCCGTGGGAATCAAGCTTGGCCCCGGCGTGACGCCGGAGCAGGCAGTGGAGTACGCGGAGAAGCTTGACCCGAACCGTGAGCCGGGCCGTCTCACCATGATCGCGCGCATGGGCCACGATAAGGTGCGCTCCGTGCTGCCCCCGATCATCAAGGCAGTGGAGGACTCCGGCCACAAGGTGGTGTGGCAGTCCGATCCGATGCACGGCAATACCTTCACGGCATCGAACGGCTACAAGACCCGACACTTCGACAAGATCGTCGACGAGGTCCAAGGCTTCTTCGAGGTACACCGTGAACTGGGTACCCACCCGGGCGGCGTGCACCTGGAGTTCACCGGTGAGGACGTCACCGAGTGCCTCGGCGGCGCTGAGGACATCACGGACGTGGACCTGCCGGGTCGCTACGAGTCTGCCGTGGACCCGCGCCTGAACACCCAGCAATCGCTGGAGCTGTCCTTCCTCATCGCAGAAATGCTGCGCAACTAGAGTCTGCGCAGCGTCTAGCTGCGCAGGCTAATACGGTCTCCAGAGAATCGGCCAGGTGCCGTATTCTCCGGATCCAAACCACCAGGCGGCCACGGCGACAGCCAAGGTGGCGAGGCCGACGAGGACGAGGAACCCGATGAGCCCGACCGTGCTGCGGTTGCTCAACGGACGTTCCTCCGGCTCCTCTTCGGCCCCGGCCGCATATGGTTCTGGCACGGCGGGGGAGGGCGCCGGGGTGTCTACCGGTGCGGCAGGCAGGGGGAAAGCGTCCTCGCGGGTTTCCGCCCGTGTTTCACGCGTGGGGGAATCGGGCGAGGGGATTGCAGAGGTTGCTTCGAAGACACGCGTATTGTCTGTTCCCGAAAAGTCTGTAGGTACTGCAGCGGTACGTGCGGCGGCCGAGTTTCGCGGGACGGGGACCGTGAACTGTGGCAGTTGCAGCTCCCGGGAAACGTCATCCAGAGCATCGAGGAATTCACCCGCGTCTGCAAAGCGTTCGGCTGGGTTACGCGCAGTGGCGGTGGCCACGAGGGCGTCGAAAAGCATCGGCACCCCCTCGATGCGGGAGGAGGGTGCCACCACATCCGCGTGCACGCGCGCGGTGGCGTGCGCCAGCGGGGTGTCACCGTGGAAAGGGACCGTGCCCGTCAGCAACTCGAACAGAACGATTCCGGCCGAGTAGACATCGGAGGCCGGGGTGATATCCGCGCCGGTGACTTGCTCGGGGGAGAGGTAGCTTACGGTGCCGACGATCTGGCCGGAGCTATCATGCTCCGCCTTTGCGGAGCGCACCAAGCCGAAGTCACCCACCTTGACCCGGTGGCTATCGGTGATGAGAACGTTATCCGGCTTGATATCGCGGTGCACGAGGCCCGCGTGGTGGACTTCGGTGAGCCCTGCCAAGACCGAGTGCATGACGCCGGCCGCGGCATGCGGCGGCATGGGTCCGCGTTCCGCAAGGAGCTCGCGCAACGTGCCGCCGGTGATGAGCTCCATGATGAGGTAAATCGGCAAACCATCCGCGGAAAAGTCATGCACGGCGACGAGATTGGGGTGGCTCAGCTGTGCCATGGCGCGTGCCTCGCGCTCGAAGCGGGTGACGAAGACGGGGTCGTCGTGATAGCGCTCATCCATCACCTTGGCAGCTACTGCGCGGCCCAAACGCATGTCCACGCAGCGATACACGGTGGACATGCCGCCGCGAGCGATCGGCTGATCAATGCGGTAGCGTCCTTCAAGAATGTCGCCCACGTTCAGCCTTGTCATGGGTTCCAGTATGGTCGATCCTCTCCTCAAAGTGTGATCCCGCTACAGTTGTGTCTGTGACTAATTCTGCGAACCCTGAAGAGAATTCCCATCCCGAGCTTCCGCAACTTCTCGCCGGAGAGAAGCTGCTGACGCTTAAAGAGGTAGCTGAAAAACTCGATCTGCCCATTACTCGCGTCTTCGATCTGCTCAATGCCTGGAAGTTCATCGCGTGGCGGGACGCCGAAGGCCAGCGCCTCGTCCCGGAAGCGTTTTTCAATGCCAAGGGCGTCATTTCCAAGCACGTGTCCGGCGTCATCACTGTTCTTTCGGACAACGGCTGGGGTGACAACGAGATCCTGGCGCATCTTTTTACCGAGGACGAGTCCCTACCGGGCCGCCCCATCGACGCGCTGCACGGCCACCTCGCGCGGGAGGTTATACGGCGCGCGCAGGCTTCGGCGTTTTAGACGGCGCATCAGCACCAGGCGCAGTTGGTTCAGCGGCGGTGCGTGGAACACCATCGAAAATCCACTGTGTGGCCAACCATGCCACGACCACCATGGCAATCACCCAGAACCAGTTGTAGAGCTGGTGATTACCGTCGCCGGCGAAGGCCACACCAATAAAGAGAGCTGCGCCGGTGGTGAGCTTGATGAGCGGTAGTGGTGGGCGAAAGGTTCCCATGAGCGTGAGTACTGAGGCGTAGTACCACGGCAGCGTCACAGAGTTGAAGACGAACGCCACCTGGTAGGCCGCGGCCGTGGCGGCAATGGCGCGGCGCACGCCCGTGCGCCCCCACCACCACACAAGGACAAGGCCCAGGAGCATCAGGAGCATCGCGGCCGAGCGCAGCACGGTGAGCACGCCGTTATAGGTGGTATCGGGGGAGAAGACCTGGATGAGCGGAACGAGAATATCGGCAAGCAAGGTGGGGCCGGCCAAGGGGTTGATGACCTTAGAATTACCACTGATCTGAGACAGCCAACCCCACGAGCTTCCCGACGCCCATGTGATCGCCGCCACCGCCAACGCGACCTCCGCCACGGCGATAACGCCGGATAGTAGGAAGAACCCGACGCGCTTGAGCGGCTTCGTTCCCTTCGGCGCCCAGTGATGCAGCATGAGCCACACGATGAACGGCGCGGCGAAGACGGCGGTGGCCTTGAGGGACACTGCCACGCCAACGAGTATGAGGCTGAGGTGGAACTTGTGGTGCACAGCAGCGAGAAGGCCCAGCGATACCAGCCCCACCATGACTGATTCGTTGTGCATGCCGCCGATGAGGTGCAAAACCATCACCGGATTCGCCACTCCCAACCAGAGTGCTAGGGCGGGATCGCCGCCGATGCTTCGGGCTAGGCGTGGAATTGACCAGGCGATGGCTGCGAAACCAAGGACGGAAATTGCCTTGTAGACGATGATGCCCGCAGCAACGTTATCGCCCACCAGGTGGGTTACCCCGTTGCCCATCCACAGGTGTAGCGGCCCGTAGGGCGTAGTGGTGTTGCGCCAGTCGTGAGAGACCTCAAGCAGGAAGGGACCGGGGTTAACGGCTGCGCCCTCGACGTAGGGGTCGAAACCATCGCGCACCATCGCGCCTTGCATCAGGTAGGAGTACACGTCCCGGGAAGCCAGCGGTGCGGCGCACAGCAGCGGGGTGACCCAGCAGATCAACATCCGGCGGATGTCTGCCAGTGCGCCGTCTGGTTGCGGGTTCTTGAGCTGTGGGGCAATGAAGTGGCGGCCCGCCAACACCCATGCGGCGACGAGGCCAAACAGGCCAACCCAGTAGAGGACCATGCCAATGTTGCGGCCGTGGCCATAGGCAAGGAAGCTGATGTTGAGCGCCTCAAGAAAACCTCCGCGATTCCGGGTCGCGCCGCCGGAGAAGGAGGCGAGCGCCAGGACGATCGCAGAGACGATGCCCAGTGGCAGGGGATGGGGAATGCGCAGGGGCACGCGCGTGGATGCGGAGCGAGCCATGCTACATCCGGCGGGCCGTGGACTTGTGGGCAAGTTCTTCCAAGACCGCCGTGACCTCGGGGTCAACCTGTGCGTTGTGCAGATGGTCGAGGCCGGAACGCGTGAGATCGCTGATGCGCTGCTCGACGACGTCCGGCGCACCGGAATCAGCAATGATCTGCGCCATGCGGGCAATGTCTGCGGGGTCCTCCGTCTGCCCGATGAGGCGGCGAAGCTCAGCGGCGGCTGCGGGATCGGTGGCGTCCGCGCGCTGTAGGGCCAGCGACAACAGAACCGTGCGCTTGCCTTCGCGCAGGTCGTCTCCGGCGGGCTTGCCGGTGATAGCCGGGTCACCGAAGACGCCGAGCAAATCATCGCGCAGCTGGAAGGCGACGCCGATGTCCTGGCCGTAACCGCGGAAGGCAGCAACGAGTTTTTCGGGTGCGCCCGCTATAACGGCGCCCAGATGGAGGGGGCGCTCGATGGTGTACGCGGCAGTCTTGAACCGGTTCACCGAGTCCGCCAACGTGGCGTCCTCGGAGCCGGCGGCTTCCAGGGAGATGTCCAGAATCTGGCCGCCGATGACTTCGCGGCGCATTGCCCGCCATGGTGCGCGGGCGCGCGCCAGCGCCTCGGGGCTCAAGCCGGAATCTTGAAGCATGTCTTCCGCCCAGACCAGGGCCATGTCACCGATGAGGATGGCCAGCGATTGCCCGAAGAAATCAGCGTCGCCGTTGAGCCCGAGCTCGCGGTGGTGAGCAGCAACGCCGCGATGGACAGTGGGGTTGCCGCGCCGGGTATCGGAAGCATCCACGATGTCGTCGTGGATAAGTGCACAGGCCTGAACGAACTCCAAGGACGAGGCAGCGCGGAGCATTGCCTGCGGGGACTCAGTGCCGTCGAGCCCGTGCGCACCGACAAAACCTGCCCACGCGTAGAGGGGGCGAATGCGCTTGCCGCCGTCCAGGACGAAGGAATCCAAATAGGAGATCGCGTCGGCCACCGGAGAGCCGATGGCCGCGATGGCGTCGCGCTGACTGTCCAAGAAAAGCTTAAGCTCCTCGCGCACGGCTGCGGGGATGTCGTTCAAGGAAGGTATCTGCGGTGTAGTCACGCCTGCTACTTTACCTGGGTAGCTATGCCGGATTGCCGCCAGGTTAAGCGGTGTCGGCTGGTGTCAGCGGCACCGTCGATTGCAGGATGGCGAAGGGGCGCGCATCGGCGGGGTAGTAGAGCTGGCGAAGGAAATCACTAAATCCCATCTTGCGGTAGAGGCCGAAGGCGGAGTTTGCCTCGTTGGGAACTTCCGGAGTGGAAAGCAGGATGTAGCGCGCGGGAAGGTTCCACGCCAAGGCTTCGAGCAGTGCGCGCCCTAAGCCGCGACCCTGTTCTTCAGGCAGCACGTGAATCTCCGCCAGCTCGAAATAGTTGTGGAGAATGTCTTCTTGTTCCGGGGTCGGTCCGCCACTGGCGGTGAGCGCTCGGCGAAGCTGTTTGTCCCACCACGTGTCCGGAGAGCCAAAGAATCCGTAGGCAAAGCCTGCAATGCCGTAGTCGGTGGTGGCCGCGACGCAGGAAAACCCTGGGCGTATGAGATCTGCGCGCCACCGCGAGATAGAGACGTCGCGCACTGACTGGCTATAGCCCATTGCCGCGATGTAGATATCCACCAAGCGCGGGACAGCAATGGCGAACTCTTGGGGGCTTAGGCGGCGCAGCGTGTAACTCACATCTCTAATAACAGCAGATTCTTCAGGCATGTGAAAGCGCACAGAGAAACTATCTTCTGCACATCCAACCGCCATGGAGTCAGAGTACGTGTTCGAAAAGAGAAGAAATATCGCCCATCCCTATTGTTTAAATCGAACACATGAACTAAAATTAGAGGTGGATGTACGAAGGTGGTTTTACGGTGAGTCTCATCAGCGAACAGCAGCAGAAAGTCAACAGCACAGTCTTCATTGACAAGCTCAGGAAGCAGCCCAAGGAGGAGAGGTTATGGCACAGGTAATTTCAGCAACGGCAGCGGCTCGGGGCCGGAACAGGGAGGCGATGCAGCGCGTGCGCCGTGACCGCTTCCTCGGTCAAGCGTTGGATCTGTTGGTGGATGCGCGCCGTAGCGCTGCGGAGGGGCGGTTCGAGGACGCTCTTGAAATGGCGTACCGCGCCTCGCTTCGTGCTGCGGGCGCGCGTGTGGCGGCGTCTGCGGTGTCGCGCCGTCGGCGCTTGCCTACCTCTGCATGGGAGCAGGTAGCTCTTATCGGTCCGGCGGATGCTCAATGGGCCGCAGAATTCACAGACTATTCCCGCGTGCGCTCGCGCGTGGCCTCCGGAATGGAACCGGTGCCCGCTGCGGATACGGTCTACCAGTACTTGGCGCTTGCCACACGTTACGTGGACGCGACCGAATCTGAGCTGGGCTTCGGTGGGCTGGCCGCCTAGTGAGGGCGTGATTGCTCCGGTAGCAGGGGTGCAGGGATGCCCAAAAACTATGGACTGTCTTTGTGGGAACTATCTCGCTATCCTTGACGTTATAGAGGTAGTAAACATAGTTCCCAGTTCCACTACCTAAACCCAAATCATTACGGAGGACGCTGTGGCCCTTTCTGAGCACGAACAGCAAGCGCTGCGTGAAATTGAACAATCGTTGCTGGCCAACGATCCTGATTTTGGCGCGTCTGTGTCCGGTGAAACTTCTTTCGGCGGCAACTCGGGTGCCATCACCCTCCGTGGGGTGGCCTTAATCGTTGTCGGTCTGTGCATGATGGTGGGCGGAATCGCGTTGGCCCAGCAGTCCCTGTGGTTCGTTATCCTCTCCGTACTTGGCTTTTTGGTCATGTTTGGATCCGGTGTGTGGATGCTGCGCGGAAATTCGGAAGATTCTCTGGTTGCCGCCGGCGCACCAGCATCCGCTAAGCGGCGCAACAAGCAGTCCAAGAAGGCTGGCAGTGACGTTGGAAACCGCCTTGAAGATAACTTCCGCCGCCGTTTCGAAGGAAACTAAGCGCTAGAAACCCACCAGCAGCCCTTCGCTCTATTGTGAGTCGGAGGGCTGTGGCACGATGACATTGGCCATGGCGTACAGGGTTTGCGTTATGCCCGGGAGCTGCTCGGGCGAGCGGTCTGCCAATTCTGATGCGCGAACGATGGCGGCGTTGAGCAGCGAGATATCCGCTTTGGAAACACCAGGGCAAAACTCGTTAACGATTGAGGCAAAGCCACCATGTGACTGCTGCACCGCCTCATCCGCAAAAGCCTGGGGGAAGTGCTGCGCGGCGGTCATGAGGGGGCCGTGCGTGCCATGGAGGAAAAGTTCGAGAGTGGCGTCCACGTAAGCATGGATGCGCTCCGTCGGCTCTGGAGGGGCCACCTGCATGGCAGCTTCGAGCTGTTCATTCCACGTTTGTGTGGCCTGGATAAGCAGCTGCACCAACAAATCGTGTTGGGATGAGACGTAGCGATAAACGCTGGGGCGGGCAAGGCCTACTTCCGCAGCGACTTCCGCCAAGGTAGGGACTGCCCCGTGGTTGTTGACGATCAACCTTTCGGCAGCCTCGAGCACCGCGCGGTGCTGGACGGCGCGGTGCTCGGCTACTGTCGTTTCAGTGATCTTCGGCATGCGCTAAGTCTACGTTAAGCTGCGCATTCTTTTTCCATTCTGGTGCCTACTTGGCGGACGGGGTCAAGCGGCCATCGACCATTTCATAGACCTTGTCGCAGTGACCAAGAACGTCGTAGTCGTGGGTGACCATGACACCCGCGACGTTGAAATCGTGGCATTCTTTGGCTAGCAGCGCCACGATCTCTTGGGACCGTGCGCGATCGAGGGCAGCAGTGGGTTCGTCGACGAGCAGCACCTGTGGATCGCCCACAAGTGCGCGCGCGATACCGACGCGCTGGCGCTCACCGCCGGAAAGACTGCCGGGCCGGTGCTTCGCGCGATGCGCCATGCCGACCTTCTCCAGCAGTTGGGCGCTGGAGTAGCGCCCAGTCTTGCCGATGACCTTGCTGGCCAATTCGATCTGCTCCTCCGCCGTCAGCGCAGACGGGAGATTGCCAGAGGACTGGAAGACGAAGCCGATGTGGTTGCGGCGGATCTGCGCCAGTTCGGAGTCGCCCAGCGGCACGATGTCCTCGCCCGCGACGAGGACTTGGCCGGAATCGGGCGTAGTCAAGGCGCCTGCGACCGCGAGCAGTGTGGACTTTCCGGAGCCGGAGGGGCCAACCACGGCTACGAACTCGCCTGCCTCGACGGTGAGATCGACGGAATTCAGTGCCTTAACGTGTGAATCGCCGTCGCTGTAGCTGACGGTGACGTCTTTCAGTTCCAAAGCGTGGCTCATCGGTTTTCTCCTAGGGCTGCGAGGGGGTTGGTTCGGGTAACGCGGACGACGGCAATGAAGGCGCCGAGCAGTCCGGCGACGAAGAGAATGAGACCGCCATTGATGACAGCGCTGAATTCGGTGGCGTAGGGCATAGCCGTTTTCTCTAGGAGGCTGCCCAGGCCAACGGCGATGAGTGCGCCGGCGAGGATTGATACGAGGAGGATGACCACCGCTTGGCCGAGGCTATCGCGCAGCAGGAAGCTCTTGGTGGCGCCCATTGCGCGAAGGGTGGCGATATTGCCGGCGCGCTGGATGGTCCACACGAGGAAGAAGGCGCCGGTAACGAGCGCGGCAATGACATAGAGGAACCAGGTGATCATGGAAAGGGTCATCATTTCGGCGGTGTAGCCGGGGGAGGAATCAAAGCTCTCCTTGAGAGTTCGAACGTCGAGGCCGGAGCGCTCGGTGAGAGCATCGGTATCGGGCTTATCCGCTGTGCGAGCGACGATGACGGATGCTTCCTCGTAGGCTTCGGGGTTGACGGCTTCGCCGTGGCGCCCGCCGGCGTGAACCTCCTGCCAGATATCTAGCGGCAGGTAGGCCACGTCGACGTGGCCGAAGGTTCGCTGGTTGTCGGTGAAGCCGATGACGTCGAGGGGGATGTCCAAGCGGTCGAGGGTGATGGTGTCGCCCACCTCGATCCCCTCGTCCTGCAGGGTGGAGGACAGGATGATGTCGTGCTTCGTGTTGCTTGGTTTGCCGTCTGCCCGGGCGGTGTCGATTGGGGGCAAGCCTGCCGGTGCGATGAAGGAGTCAGGTTCTACTCCGAAGAGCGTGAGGTCCACCGCCGTGCCGTCCTGGTTGTGGGCGTTAGCAATGGTCAGGCCCAAGGGGGTGGCTTGGTCCATGCCTTCTAGTTGAGAGAAAGACTCGGCATCGGAGGCATCGACAACGGAGCGGGTGAATGCAGAGTCTTTCTGCGTGCCATCGGCGAAAGCGATGACGTCGCTCTCCATCGCCTTGAGGCCGGAGACGCCGTCGTTGACCAAGCCTGCGGTGAGACCGGAGATGATAACGACGAGCATGGACATGAGTGCGAGGACGACGCCCATGAGGAGGAATCGGGTACGCGCGAAGAGCATCTCGCGCCAAGCTAGATACATGAAGGAACTTCCTAGTGTGTGGGGTGAAGTGAGTTGGCGTGTCACCCTGCGTGCCGCAAGATGGCCACATGATGTTTCTATCATGGCGACGCAATGTTTCTAAAACTTGTGCGGGCATTTTGCGCGGGGAGGGGAGACTTTTTGTGCGATTTCCCGATTTCCCCCACTTTGCCCCACCTGCGCTACGCGCCGGTCGGGGAATGTGGGCCTAGAGGCCCTTTGGAGCGTGGTGGGAAGATGAAAACGTCAGGAATATGGGGGTGGTGGGGAAAATTACATGCCAAGGGGTCAAAGTTACGTGAGTGAATACGTGGAAATGGGCCTGTTTGAGGGGCGTGTCAAGGGGGGGCTGGGAAAACTTCCCACTGGAAAAATTGCCTTTGACCTGCAATGTTATTCCGACACGCAGATTGTTGTGGTGATAAAGGTGTGGGAGGTGGGGGAAAGTGGGGTAGAGTGGGGCGTAGCGGAGGAGAGTTGCTCTCTTGTCGCGAGAGGAATCCGGAGTTTTCGAGTGACAGGAAGGTGGACCCGGGGATGTTTCTCGGCACCTACACTCCCAAGCTCGATGACAAAGGACGGCTCACGCTTCCGGCAAAGTTTCGCGAAGAACTGGCTGGCGGCCTCATGGTCACCAAAGGTCAGGATCATTCGCTCGCGGTATACCCGCGGGAGGAGTTCGCGGCGCGAGCTAGGAAAGCGGCGGCCGTGTCACGTACCAACCCAGAAGCGCGTGCGTTCATCCGTAACTTGGCAGCGAGTGCGGACGAGCAACGTCCCGATGGGCACGGGCGTATCACACTGTCCGCAGGGCACCGTGAGTACGCAAACCTGACGAAGGAATGCGTAGTTGTGGGCTCGGTTGACTTCCTCGAAATCTGGGACGCAGCCGCGTGGGCTGAATACCAGGCGCAAACTGAAGACGCTTACTCGGCGGCAGACGCCGATGACGTACTTGCCGGGCTGCTGTAGAGCTTCCTGGCACACAGAGAGTGCGTGTATGGACTCTGCCCGAGGAGGATGAGCTGGTGTACTTCCCCGACATCAGAACCCTTCCTCGGACAGGGCCCTATACGCACTCGATTTTTTATCGAACAGATCTGATAGCGGCCTCAGGCGCCTGAATGGAAAGGGGGACAGCAACTGTGGACCACAACGGCACCATTACCTATGACGTGAATGACAACCACGGCCATGTCCCCGTTATGCGTGCGCGTATGGCTCAGCTGCTTGCTCCGGCCGTCGAAGCAGCGGGGGAGCACGCCGTCATCGTGGACGGCACCTTGGGGGCTGGTGGCCACAGCGAATACTTCCTCAACAGCTTTCCTAACGCGCGAATTATCGGTGTGGACCGTGACTCCGCCTCGTTGAGCAGTGCTTCTCGACGTCTCACCCCCTTCGCCGACCGCTTCGTCGGCGTCAACGCTCGCTTCGATGAGGTCGGTCGTGCCATTGCGCAGGGTGACCATGAGATTTTTTCTATCGCGCGAGAACACGGCATTGCAGGGGCATTGTTTGATCTGGGTGTGTCCTCCATGCAGCTTGACCAGGTGGAGCGTGGGTTTGCGTACAAGACCGACGCCCCGCTGGATATGCGCATGGACCCGCGCCAGGGAATGACTGCCGCCGACGTACTCAACACCTATAGCCTCGGTGACCTCGCCCGCATCCTCAAAACCTATGGCGATGAGCGCTTTGCCGGCAAGATTGCTTCGGCAGTAATAAAGGAAAGGCAAAAGGAACCTTTTACTACCTCAGCCCGCTTGGTTGAGCTGTTGTACGCCACGATTCCCGCAGCGACGCGTCGCACCGGTGGCCACCCCGCGAAGCGCACCTTCCAGGCGCTGCGCGTTGAGGTCAACCGCGAGCTTGAGGCGGTCGAACAGGTCATTCCCGTGATTACGGATGCCCTGTCCGTCGGCAGCCGCGCGGTGTTCATGAGCTACCAGTCGCTCGAAGATCGCATCGTCAAGCATGCCTTCACCAAGCTCAGCACCTCGACGACTCCGCCGGGGCTTCCCATGGACCTTCCGGGCACGGCGGCGCACTATTCCATCGTGACGCGTGGCGCGGAGAAGGCGAGCGAGGAGGAGATTGCAGAGAACCCGCGGGCAGCGTCCGTCCGGGTACGCGCACTCGAGCGCCTCGAGGGCAGTCCGACTTTTCATGAACCGGGAGGTAGGCCATGACGCTGAGAGACCGAACCGCACAGGCAACGTACCACCGCGACCACGAGAGGACCCACACCATGGGAGCTAGCCGCGATTTCACCACCGGATCTGATTTCTCCGGTCAGGGAACCGCGCTGCTGGAGCGGGGGCGCCGCACCACCCCGTTGCCCAGTCGCACGCCGCATCGCAGTACTGTGCCCGCCCGCCGGGTCGGAACGGGTCTGCGAGGAAACCGCCTCGGTTCGAAGCAGGTAGTGAGCAATCGTGGGCGCCGCGTCGTACAGCCCACGCGGGTTACTGGCCTTTTCGCTCGCCTTTCTTTCATCGCCATTGGCCTGCTCATCACTGGTGTGGCTGCGGCGATGTGGCTCTCTGGCCTGTCGACGTCCCAGACCTTTAAGATTCAGGAGCTTACTGCCCACGAATCCACGCTCGATAACCAGCTGGAGACTCTGAACCGAGACTTGGAGAACGTGCGTTCGGCGTCGGACGTCGCCCGCCGCGCCCACGAGGCCAAGATGGGCGTCCCGGTTCAGCCTGGCGTAGTGGAAGTCGACGCAGACGGAAACGTGGAACAGAAGCGCGAAGCCACCCCGGATATGGAATCTGTCATCGACGTAAACGGCGAACCGGTCCGCCCGGGCCAGGCCTCGAGTGACCCACACGCGACGGCGAACGTATCCGATAACCTGAACGCCCGTCCGGCGCTGAGCGAGAGGAACCGCGAGCGCGAAGGCGCCGAGTCGGGTGCGTCTCGTTCGGACAGCCACCCAGACAGCGGTGAATCCACCAATGACGGACAGTCGGCCGAAGGGAACGTAGAACTGCCGGACATCCCGGCCCAGGCTCCCTACGCCGCCCGCGGGTAGATTCCATCCCCGCTCCGCGCGTGCCTGCGTGGGCGGGCGGCGATAATAGGGCACAATTCGGGATGAACCACTGATTATTGACCCATCTTCGCTGCAGACAGAAAGGTGACGTGTGACCCCACCACACTCCGGTGGCCCGCGCCCGAGGCGCGCTTCCGCCGCCCGTGCCGCCCAACCGCGCGGTACCTCTCACCAACCACGGCAGCGTTACGACGCCGACCGCGTCGTTCCCGCGACCCGTTCACGGAATCCGCGCACCGGCAAGCCCTTCATGAGCCAGCAGAAGACGATGCGCCGTCGTGTACACGTCATCGCGGCTTTGCTGCTCGTGGTGATGCTGGCGTGGATGGGGCGCCTCGCGTGGGTCCAGATCGTGTGGGGACCTGACTTGGCGGCGAAGGCCGCTGCGCAGAGAACCCGCGTCTATGTCGATACGGCCGGGCGCGGCGAGATCCTCGCGCGCGACGGCCAGCGGTTGGCCTACACGATGCGCGCCCGGTCCTTGACCGTGTCACCTACGCGCCTGCGAGATGAGCTCCGTGAACAGGAAGAGCAAAAGGCCGCCGGCGAGGCTCACTTTGAGTCGTTGGCACCCGATGCCAAAGAGGCTTTCCTCGACGACAAGGTGACAGAGCGGCTCACTGACATGTCGGAGGGCATCCCGAACAAACTGAAGGAAGCCGGCATCGATGCCGGGGACGTGGATTCGGAGCAAATCATGGACAAGCTCCGTGCCGATACTCAATATGAGGTCCTCGTGCGCAACGTCGATCCGGATGTCGCGGTGGCCATCTCCGAGGACTACCACGGTCTCGCCGCTGATGAGCAGCAGATCCGCCAGTACCCCAATGGTGCTATCGCAGAGAACGTCATCGGCAAGGTATCCATGGACGGCCAAGGCCAGTTCGGCTTTGAGGCCTCCGGCGATACCACACTGACGGGTATTGACGGCAGCTCCACCGAAGACGTTTCAGCCAGCGGTCAGGTCATTCCCGGTACCCTTCGCGATCAGGTGCCCACCACCGACGGCAAGAACGTCACGTTGACGCTCGATCTGGATCTGCAGACCTACGTTCAGCAGAAGCTGGAAAAGGCCAAGGCTAATTCGAAGGCAAAGAGCGCCGAGGCAGTCGTTCTGGATGCCGCCACGGGTCAGGTTCTGGCTATGGCGAATACCGGCACCATCGACCCGAACAAGGACATCGAAAAGCAGCTGGAGAAGGATAAGACCTTCGACAACCTCGCCGTATCCCACCCCTTTGAGCCGGGTTCGGTGGCAAAGATCATCACCGCCGCGGCAACCATTGAGGAGGGCCTCACCAACCCCGATGAGGTCCTCCAGGTTCCCGGCTCCATCGACATGGCTGGGGTGACTGTGAACGATGCCTGGCAGCACGGCGTCGAGCCTTATACTACGACGGGCATTTTTGGTAAGTCGTCGAATGTGGGAACGCTGATGTTGGCCGACCGCCTCGGCCAAGACAAATACGCTGACTACCTCAAGAAGTTCGGTCTCGGTCAGACCTCCGGAATTGAGCTGCCTAACGAGTCACCTGGCCTGGTGCCCGATCGTTCGCAGTGGTCCGGCGGTACCTTCGCTAACCTGCCCATCGGCCAGGGCCAGTCATGGACTGCCCTGCAACTGGCTTCTATTTACCAGACCCTCGCCAATGACGGTGAGCGCATCGAGCCGCGCATCATTGATTCGATCACCGCGCCTGACGGGACTAAGGAAGAACTAGAGAAGCCCGAGACCACCCGGGTGGTCAGTCCCGAAACCGCGCGCACTGTCGTGGACATGTTCCGTGCGGTCTTCCAGGAGGATCCGCAGGGCCTGAACAACGGTACAGCCGGCAACGCGCAGATCGAGGGCTATCAGCTCTCCGGCAAGACTGGTACCGCGCAAAAGGTCGACGAGGAGACGGGAGCATACTCGAACTCCAAGTACTGGATCACGTTCGCGGGCATCGCGCCTGCCGACGATCCCCGCTTTGTCGTCGCAGTCATGCTGGACGAGCCCGAATCCGGTGTCAACGACGATGGCTCCGGCGGCCAGTCTGCAGCGCCTGTGTTCAGTGATATCGCATCCTGGCTGCTTGATCGTGACAATATTCCGCCTTCCCCACCAGCACCGCACCTGACCTTGCGTGCCGAATAGATAGTTCCGGCCGCGAATAACCTACAGAGATAGAGAAGAGGACGCACCGTGACCAGCAGCATCAGCCTTGAGCGCTTAGCAGAAATCTCTTCGGGCACCGTGATCGGGGATGCCTCGACCACCGTGGGCTCCTGCGGACTAAACTCTGCAACCCTGCCACCTGGTGGACTCTTCGCTGCGCTTCCGGGAACGCGCGTTCATGGCGCACGGTATGCCGCAGACACCGCAGCAGCCGCGATTCTGACCGACCCGGAAGGCCAACGCATCCTTGCCGAAGCGGGAGAAACACGCCCACTTCTCGTGGTCGAGGATATCCGCGCCATCCTCGGACACGTTTCCGCGGAGATCTATGGGCACCCCACTGAAAAGCTCACCATTCTCGGCGTGACGGGTACGTCCGGTAAAACTACGACGAGTTACCTGCTGGAAGCGGGGCTTTTGCACGCGGGCTTGTCGGTGGGCCTGATCGGCACCACGGGCACTCGCATTAACCGGGAGCCGGTGCCTACCTCGCTGACGACTCCAGAGGCCCCCACATTGCAAGAGCTCTTCGCCCGCATGGTGGACGAAGGGGTAACGCACGTGGTCATGGAGGTGTCCTCTCACGCGCTTTCCCTGGGCCGCGTCCAGGGAACGCGCTTTGCCGTTGGCGGATTCACTAACTTGAGCCAGGACCACCTCGACTTCCACCCTACGATGGAGGATTACTTCGAGGCGAAGGCCATGCTTTTCGACGGTCCCCAGGCCGCCTACCGCTCCGTTGTTTGTGTCGACGACGAGTGGGGGCGACGCATGGCGCAGCGCGCCGCGGCGCGTCCGGTCATGACAGTGTCCACGAGCGCGGAGGCCACCGAGGCGGACATCACCGCCCGCCAACTCAGCACTGAGGCCACCGGCGCACAGCAGGTGGAGCTGACGGTGTCCACCGGAGAGCACGCTGGTTCCTATGAATTCCGGCTGCCCATGCCGGGCACTTTCAACATCGCCAATGCGGCCTTGGCCACCGGCATGGCCGCAGCCAGTGGCATCGAGCCGCGCGTCTTCTTGGAAGGCGTAGAAAAGGTGGCGGTTCCGGGCCGCATGGAGCGCATCGACCGCGGCCAGCAGTTTGTCGCCGTGGTCGATTATGCGCACAAGCCAGCTGCGGTCGCCGCGGTCCTCGATACCCTGCGTGCGCAGCTGGAAGGCAGCAGCGGCCGGATCGGCATTGTCGTCGGCGCGGGAGGTGACCGCGATTCTTCCAAGCGCCCGCTCATGGGGGCGGCTGCTGCGAAGGGCGCCGATATGGTCGTGATCACCGATGACAACCCCCGCACCGAGGACCCAGCAGCTATCCGCGCGGCAGTGCTCGCGGGAGCGCGCGAAGCGAACCCGGAGGCCGATATCCGGGAGGTCGGCTCCCGTGCCAAAGCCATCGACGAGGTCGTGGCGTGGGCACAGCCGGGCGATGCCGTCATCGTCGTCGGCAAGGGCCACGAAGTAGGACAGCTGATTGGTGATACCGTCCACCACTTCGACGACCGCGAAGAGATGGCGCGTGCACTTGATGCCGCGATGACAGCGACTACCCTGAGTACCGAAGAATCCAAGGAGCAAGCATGATTGCGTTAAGCCTCGCTGAGATAGCTCAGATCACGGGCGGCCGCCTGGATAGCGTCGACGAGCCAGAGACCCCAGTGACCGGCTTTGTTGAGTTCGATTCTCGCAAGGTCACTCCGGGTGGACTCTTCGTGGCACTGCCCGGAGCCCGCGTCGATGGCCACGATTACGCCCACACCGCGGTGGAGAAGGGAGCCGTCGCCGTCTTGGCTGCCCGGCCGGTGGGTGTACCCGCCATCGTCGTGGAGCCGCGCGGACGCGTAGAAGGTGACGGAGCCAACGCCGATATCTATGCCAACGATGTCGATGGCTCCGCCGCCGCCGTCGTCGAGGCGTTGTCCGCGCTGGCCCGCGCAGTAACGCAGCGGCTGGCGACAGAGCAGGATTTGACCATCGTGGGAGTGACGGGATCGGCGGGCAAGACCTCGACCAAGGACCTCATCGCCACCATCTTCCGCGAGGTGGGGGAGACCGTCGCCCCGCCCGGCTCCTTCAACAATGAAATTGGGCTTCCGTATACGGCTCTGCGCTGTGATGAGCACACGCGCTACCTCGTGGCGGAGATGTCGGCCCGCGGTATCGGGCACATCCGCCACCTCACCGAAATCACCGCTCCGCGCGTCGGCGTGGTCCTTAACGTCGGCTCCGCGCACCTCGGCGAGTTTGGCTCGCGCGAGAATATCGCGCAGGCCAAGGGAGAGCTGGTGGAGGCTCTGCCGAGCGCGGAAGCGGGCGGTGTGGCCGTCCTCAACGCCGACGATCCTTTCGTCGCCGCAATGGCGACGCGCACGGGGGCCAAAGTGGTGTACTACTCCACGGATAACCGCCGCGGCGGCGCGCCGGCGGCACAGTACTATGCCACCAACATCGAGCTCGATGACGTGGCCCGCCCCTCCTTTGTCCTCCACAGCCCCAACGCTGAGCCAGTTGCAGTGAAGCTGCAGGTATTTGGTTCCCACCAGGTGTCTAATGCACTGGCCGCGGCAGCCGCAGCCATCGAGCTGGGGGTATCGGCAGCCACGGTAGCGGCTGCGCTGTCTGGGCACCGCCTAGCCTCCGAGCACCGCATGGACGTGCGCACGCGCCGCGATGGCGTCACCATCATTGATGATTCCTACAACGCCAACCCGGATTCGATGCGCGCGGCGATTGCCGCCTTGGCCTATACCGCAGCAGCACGCCCCGATGCCCGCTCCATCGCGGTGCTTGGTGAGATGGGAGAGCTCGGCAGCGATGCCGAACAATCGCACCGCCAGCTCGGGGAGATATTGGCCAAATACCACGTGGAGCACCTCGTCGCGGTGGGGGAGAACCCCAACTGTCGGGCAATGACTGAGGCGGCTGCGCAGCAAGGTATAAATACAATGGTGTGCGCCGATGCCGCGGCTGCCGCTCGGGCGGTCGACGGCATTCTGCGCGCGGCCCCGGTAGGGGTCGACGATTGGGCTAGCCGTAGCGTTAAGGACGTGGTCTTGATTAAGGCCTCCAATGCACAGCGCCTCTGGTTGGTCGCGGAACAGCTGAACCACAGCTAGCCGCTAGAAAGGACTTCAAGCTCGTGACTCAGATCATCATCGCTGGTGCGGTTAGCTTCCTCGTGGCGATCTTTACCACCCCGGTTCTCATCCGGTACTTTTCCGACTCCGGTCGCGGCCAAGAGATCCGCGAGGACGGACCCAAGTCCCACCTGCGGAAGCGGGGTACGCCGACGATGGGTGGCCTGGCTATTCTGGCCGGCATCCTGGTGGCTTATCTCGTGGTCGGCTTCTACGGCATGCTGACGGGCCACGAGGGTTTTACCGCCTCGGGCCTGCTCGTCCTCGGACTGACGCTGGGCTTGGGCGCGGTGGGCTTTGCGGATGACTTCATCAAACTCTTCCGGAAGCGCAACCTGGGTCTCAACAAGACCGCGAAGCTGCTCAGCCAGCTGGTACTGGCCCTCCTCTTTGGCTTTCTTGTGCTGCGTTTCCCCAATGATGCGGGCCTGACTCCTGGCTCCACCAAGCTGTCGTTCATCCGCGATTTGAAAACCTTCGACTTTGCGGTTGGCGGCGCTGTCATCGGAACCATCGTGTTCTTGATCTTCATGTACTTCCTCATCGCGGCGTGGTCGAACGCGGTCAACCTCACCGACGGCCTCGACGGCCTTGCCGCAGGAGTGACGGCGATTGTCATGGGCTCCTACTCGCTGATGACTTTCTGGCAGTTCCGCTATTCTTGCGCCACCAACTTTGCGGCCGGTTGCTATCAGGTGCGCGATCCCCTCGATCTCGCCGTGCTCGCGGCGGCGGGCCTCGGTGCCTGCCTCGGCTTTTTGTGGTGGAATGCCGCGCCCGCCAAGATCTTCATGGGAGACACCGGCTCCCTGGCGCTCGGCGGATTGGTTGCCGGCATTTCGGTCACCAGCCGTACCGAGCTTCTCATGGTGATTATCGGCGCCCTGTTCGTTATCGAGACGGTTTCCGTTGTCATTCAGATCGTGGTCTTCCATTCCACCGGCAAGCGCTTCTTCCGCATGGCCCCGATCCATCACCACTTTGAAAACGGCGGTTGGGCGGAGACTGCTGTGGTTGTCCGTTTCTGGTTGCTGGCCGCGATGGCGGCGATGGCCGGCGTGGCCATCTTCTACGGTGAATGGCTGACCTCCACAGGTATAGGTGTCGGCGCATGACGCGCCCCGACTTCCTCTCTGGCCGGGTCCTCATCGCCGGTGCCGGCGTTTCCGGCCGCGGCTGTGCTGCGGTCCTGGACCACCTAGGCGTGGACGTCACGGTGGCTGATGGAAACCAGGAATCCCGCGCTCGCCTCGCCGCCGAGCTCGACGTTGCCACCGTGGATACAGCAGCAGTAGATCTGTCGGATTACTCCCTCGTCGTGACCTCGCCGGGGTGGCGCCCGGATTCGCCGTTGCTCGCCGCCGCAGCGTCCCGCGGCCTTGAGGTCATCGGTGACGTGGAGCTGGCCTACCGCCTTGACCAGGCAGAGGCCTTTGGGGCCTCCCGCCGCTGGCTCGCGATCACAGGTACCAACGGCAAGACCACAACTACGGGGATGCTCGCTGCCATCATGGCCGCTGACGAGCAGCGATCCGGCCAGCGCGCCCAAGCTGTGGGCAATATCGGCGTCTCGCCTTTTGATGCCTTGGCCGCCGAGCCCCGCGTGGATATCCTCGTCGCGGAACTGTCGTCGTTCCAGCTGCACTGGTCCTCCCAGCTGCGCCCGGACGTAGGAGCACTGCTCAACCTCGCCGATGATCACCTCGATTGGCACGGCTCCTTCGAGGCCTACGCGGCGGATAAGGCGAAGATCTTGCGCGGCACGCACGCCGTTTATGGAAAGGACGACGAACACGTTCGCGCGCTTGCCGCCTCTCTATCCGGTGCTACCGCCTTTACCCACGGCGAGCCCGCCCCGGGCGAGGTCGGCGTGAGCGCCGGCAGCCTCGTGGTCAATGAGGTCGCCGGACTGCACGCGGCAGTGGTGGAGGATGTGACCACCATCCAGCCCGCAGGTCTTGCTGGGGTGCTGGATGCCGCTGCCGCCGCGGCGGTTGCGGCGCTTGCCGGCGCCCAGCCTGCGTCCATCGCCGAGGGCCTCGACGCCTACGTGGTGGCCGGGCACCGCGGTGAGGTTGTCCACCGCTTTGGTGGCGTGACTTACATCGACAATTCCAAGGCGACGAATCCGCACGCCGCGGAGGTTGCCATGCGTGGTCTTGACTCCGTGGTGTGGGTCGCCGGCGGTCAGCTCAAAGGCGCTGATGTCTCGGACCTCCTGCGTACCCACGCGGTGCGGCTGAAGGCGGCGGTTCTGGTGGGCGTCGACAAGCATGTGCTAGCCCAGGCCCTTGTCAAGGCGGCACCGTACGTGCCTATCGTCATCGTCGACAGTCACGATCCGCAAACCGCTATGGACCAGGCCGTGAGCGCCGCCGTGCAACACGCCGAAGCCGGCGATACCGTACTTTTGGCGCCGGCTGCGGCATCGTTGGACATGTACACCGGAATGAGCCAGCGCGGTGATATGTTTGCCGCCGCTGCCCGCCGCCTCGCCCGCTAGCTAGGAGCACCCAGAAGCCGTGACTGCCACCAGCACCCAGAAGCCACACCGCACGCTGGGCCACCGCCTGCGTGATCTTCGCGAGCGCCTGCGCGCCTACCCGGGGCTTGACTACCTGATGCTGCGCATCGCGATCTTCTCGCTCATCGGCATCGGCGTACTCATGGCCTTCTCTTCGTCGATGGCGACGTCCCTGTCGGAGACCGATAGCCCGTGGTCGGCCGCTTTGCGCCAGTGCGTGTTGGTCGCCGCCGGCCTCATCGTGTTCTGGATCGGCCTGCGCATCTCGCCGCGCACGTTGCGGGCGCTCGTGCCGTGGTTCTTGGGGCTATCCATCCTGCTGCTTATCCTCGTGCTTGTGCCCGGTATCGGTACCGGCCGCGCGGAGGTCGGTTCACAGTCGTGGATCATGTTGCCGGGTGGCGTGGCCTTCCAGCCCTCTGAGTTCGCTCGTGTCGCCGTGGGTATGTATGGCGCCTCGGCGCTGGCGGATAAAACACACCGTTCGATGCGCTTGACTGATCCGTTCATGATGTATTCCATCATCGCCGGCATCATGTTCGTGCTCATCGTGGCCCAAGGTGACTTGGGCATGGGCGTATCCTTCGCCCTTATCGTGGTCTTCACCCTGGTATTCGCCGGCGTGAACTGGCGTGTGCCCGTCGTCGTCGGCGTCTTTGGCGCCATCGGTATGATCACCGTTTTCCTGGCGGGTGGATTCCGCTCGCACCGTTTCCACACCTACTTCGATGCGCTGCGCGGCAATATTGAGGACACACAAGGTACCGGTTTCCAGGCTTACCAAGGCTTCCTTTCGCTTGCCGACGGCGGCTTCTGGGGCGTTGGCCTCGGCCAATCACGCGCCAAGTGGTTCTACCTCCCAGAGGCGAAGAACGACTTCGTCTTCGCCATCATCGGTGAGGAGCTAGGCCTCTGGGGCGGTGCGCTCGTCATCGTGCTTTTCGCCGTGCTGGGCTACTTTGGGTTGCGTACCGCAACCCGCGCGCAGGACCAGTTCCAGTCCTTGCTGGCCGCCACGCTGTCGGTGGGTGTTGTCGTGCAGGCCTTCATCAACATCGGCTACGTCATCGGTGTGCTGCCGGTGACGGGTATTCAGCTCCCGATGATTTCTGCGGGTGGTACGGCTGCGGTTATCACCATTGGCTCGATGGGCCTGTTGTGCAATGTGGCGCGCCACGAGCCGCTGCAGGTGTCCGCGATGCAGAACTTTGGACGCCCGCTCTTCGACCGTATCTTCTTCATCCCAGAGCCGACCCCGCCCAACGAGCGGCGCGGCGGGGCGCACCGTGCCCCGCGCGAGCGCGCAGATGCTCGGCGTTCCCAGCGCCCACACCGCGAGCGCTCCCAACGCCACGTGGAGCGCAGCCGCGAGGAACGTTTTGGGCGCGCGGTGACGGGGCGCTCTCAGCGGTCGCAGGCGCCGCGCGCGGAGGGGCGGCGGGAGTATCGGCGCGGCGAGCGCCGGTAGCGCAGTGCGGCGCTGGTAGCGTGTAGTGCATGAATGACACGCCGATTTCCGTCGTCATCGCAGGTGGCGGCACCGCCGGACACATTGAGCCCGCGCTTGCGGTGGGGGAGGAGCTACGCCAACGCCACGGGGCGCGGGTCACCGCCTTGGGTACGCCGCGGGGTCTGGAAAGCGACATCGTGCCGGCGCGCGGTGTCGATCTCCGCATGATCACTCCGGTCCCTGTTCCGCGAAAGATCAACATTGACGCGGTGAAGCTGCCTTGGCGGATTTTCAAGTCCGTTCGGGAAACTCGCGCGGTGCTTAAGGACGTCGGGGCCAACGCTGTGTTTGGCACCGGTGGTTACGTTGCGGCGCCGGCTTACCTGGCGGCGAAGTCCTTGGGCATTCCGTTCTTCGTTCTCGAGACGAATGCTTTGGCCGGTATGGCTAATAAGCTGGGCGTGCGTCTTGGCGGCACGGGAATCAATGCCCAAGAGGGATCTGGCATGCCGGGCGAGGTCCTGGGCATTCCGGTACGCCCGGGCTTGGGCGAGGACCCAGATGGTACGAAGGCCGCTGCTGCGCGCCAGAACTGGAACCTGGATGAAGGCCGCCCGACCATCGTGGTTACCGGCGGTTCGCAGGGAGCGGTGAGCATTAACACCGCCGTCGCCGGAGCGCTCGAGGACCTGTGCCGAGACTTCCAGGTGCTGCATGCCTACGGCAAAAAGAACACGGTGCCGACTGAGCACGAGCACTACACGGCCGTGCCCTATATCGATGACATGGCCGGCGCGCTTGCCGTTGCTGATGTGATGGTCTGCCGCTCCGGCGCGATGACCGTGGCTGAGGTGTCTGCGGCCGGCCTGCCCGCTATCTATGTGCCACTGCCGCACGGCAACGGCGAGCAAGCGTTGAACTCCCGGGCTCTGGTGGAAGCGGGAGCCGCGGTCCAGATACCGGACGCGGAGCTTACTCCGGGGCGCCTTGTCGCCGAAGTTCGCGCTATCCTTGACCATCCCGACGCCCTTTCGGCCATGCGTGCCGCTGCTGACGCCAGCACCGCCGGCGATGCCGCCGCGGTGATCGCTGACCGAATCGCGCACCGCGTCGCCGCCGATACCCGCGGCTAGGCGCACAGTACAGGTTTATTAAAGAAGGAAATTTTCACCATGACTGATACCCCCGCCACCACGGACCTGTCCCGCGTCCACTTCGTCGGCATCGGCGGTTCCGGAATGTCCGGCCTCGCGCGCATCCTGGTTAGCCGTGGCGCGGTCGTCACCGGCTCGGACGTTAAGAAGTCGACGGCCGTTGACGTCCTCCGCGCGATGGGTGCGCACGTCGCCGTCGGCCACGCGGCTGAGAACCTCGATCTGGCCGGGGACAAGCCTACGGTGGTCGTCACCTCCTTCGCCGCCATCCCGCAGGACAACCCGGAGCTGGTGGCGGCACGGGAAGCCGGGATTCCGGTGATCCGTCGCTCGGACCTGCTGGCTGAGCTCATGGAAGGCCACCGTCAGGTGCTGCTCGCCGGCACGCACGGAAAGACCTCGACGACCTCTATGGCGGTCACCGCGCTCCAGCAGGCGGGGATGGATCCTTCCTTCGCCATCGGCGGGCAACTCAACCGAGCTGGGACCAACGCGCACGGCGGCACTGGCGACGCCTTCGTGGCAGAAGCCGACGAATCCGATGCCTCTCTCCTGCGCTACAGCCCCTTCGTGGCAGTCATCACCAACATCGAGCCTGATCACCTCGACTATTTCGGCACGGCAGAGAGCTACTATCAGGTCTTTGATGATTTCGCCGACCGCGTGGTTGAGGGCGGCTACCTCGTCGTGTGCCTCGAGGATGAGCATGCGGCTGCCACGGGTGAGCGAGCGGCTCAGCGCGGGATTCAGGTGCTGGGCTACGGGGCGCGCAGCGAGGTAGCCGCGGATTCTTCCGTGCCGCTGGCAGCGGAGATCCTAGAAGAAACCGTCTCCGCCGCCGGCGCGCACGTCCGCGTTCGCCTGACCTTGCCGGGTCAGGCGCCACAGGAGCTGTCCTATGACCTGCATGTCCCGGGTCATCACATGGTGCTCAACTCGGCGGCGGCCCTGCTGGCCGGTGTGCTGGCTGGCGGGGACCCGGCGGAACTGGCCGCGGGTTTGACCGACTTTACGGGCGTGCGCCGTCGCTTCGAGTACCGCGGCAGCGCCCAGTGGATCCGTGTCTTCGATGACTACGCCCACCACCCCACGGAGGTGTCTGCGGTGCTCACCGCGGCGCGCGCGAAGGCGGACGCCGAGGGCGAGGGTGCGCGCGTGATCGCCTGCTTCCAGCCGCACCTGTACTCCCGGACCATGGAGTTTGACGCCGAGTTTGCTCAGGCCTTGGCGCTTGCCGACGCCGCCGTCGTCCTCGACATCTACGGCGCCCGCGAGAAGCCGGTAGAAGGAATTACCTCCCGCATTATCACCGACAAGATGCCCGAAGACATGCCGGTCATTTTCGAGCCTGATTTCTCTGAGGCTGCCGGCGACGTCATTTCCCTGGCGCAGCCCGGAGATATTGTCCTTACCATCGGCGCGGGAACTATTACCTACGTGGCGGGTGAAATCTTGTCGGCGCTAGAGAATGCGAGCGGCGCGGAGGAACCGAAGGAACCGAATGTCTAAAAAGACTGGGGCGCTCGCGCTAGGTGCGGTGCTTCTCGTAGTGGCGGTTGCTGCCGCGGCGGTGTGGCTTTTTCCCATCCTGAAGGTGACATCCTTCGAGGTCGTGGGAAATGATCACGTCGCGGCAGAAGAGGTCGAGCAGGCCAGTGGCGTCGTGAAGGGCTCTAATTTGGTGCGGCTGGATGCGCGCGAAGCTGCGCACGGTGTGGCCTCCCTGCCGTGGGTAGAAAGCGCGACGGTGTCGCGGGCCTTCCCGTCAACCGTCCACATCGAACTTGTCGAGCACGAGGCGGTAGCTTACGTGCGGGAGGGCGATAGGACGATTTTGGTGGACAACAACGGCAAGGAATTCGCGGAGGACGAAGCACCACCCGAGGCCGTGGAGCTGACGGGGCACACCGACTCCGGTTCGCCTGAGATGCAGGGGGCTGTCGACGCCGTCGCTGCGCTCCCCGCGCCGATTCGGGAGAAGGTCTCGACCCTCGAGATCAAGGACCGGTATTCGCTGACCTTCCGAACGGAGGATGACAAAACCATCTTTTGGGGTGCGTCGGAGGACAACGCGAACAAGGCCATTGCTTTCGAAGATGTGCTCAAGCTCGAGGGCGAATCCTGGAACATTTCTAACCCGTCGCTGGTGACTCGCCGCTAAGCGCGTCGCGAGTGGGGCGGGTGGGACGCCTGTTAAGAAAACCGCATGTCAGCAACCCTAAAGTAGAGGTTGAGGGTACCGACACGCGGCAAAATGTGCGCCGAAATTACCCCGTTGTCGTTAAAGATGGATGTAACCGCCTCTCAGAAAAAGGGGCGCCTCCTCGTTTACATTAAAACCTTATTCGAAAGGCAAGAGACCCTCGTATGATCTCATCTAGCAACAACCTCGCGGACATCAAGGTCGTCGGCGTCGGCGGCGGCGGTGTCAACGCTGTCAACCGCATGATCGAAGAAGGGCTCAAGGGAGTCCAGTTCGTGGCGATCAACACCGATTCCCAGGCGCTGATTTTCTCCGATGCGGATACCAAGCTCGACATCGGTCGCGAGGCCACCCGCGGCCTCGGCGCGGGTGCCAACCCGGAGGTAGGTAAGACCTCCGCGGAGGACCACAAGACCGAAATCGAAGACGCCCTCCAGGGCTCCGACATGGTCTTTGTGACGGCTGGCGAGGGTGGCGGAACCGGTACCGGCGCCGCTCCGGTGGTCGCCTCCATCGCGAAGAAGATGGGCGCTTTGACCGTCGGTGTCGTTACCCGCCCGTTCAAGTTCGAGGGCGCGCGCCGCACCCGTCAGGCCATGGCCGGCATTGAGGAGTTGCGCGAGGTCTGCGATACCCTCATCGTTATCCCGAATGATCGCCTCATGCAGCTGGGCGGCGAGGAGCTGTCCATCGTCGAAGCCTTCCGCGCCGCCGACGAAGTTCTGCACAACGGTGTGCAGGGTATTACCAACCTCATCACCATCCCGGGCATGATCAACGTCGACTTTGCGGACGTTCGCTCCGTCATGTCCGACGCCGGCTCCGCCCTCATGGGCATCGGCTTCGCCCGCGGCGATAACCGCGCGCTCAACGCCGCCGAGCAGGCTATTAACTCTCCGCTGCTGGAGTCGACCATGGAGGGCGCCAAGGGCGTTCTGCTGTCTATCGCCGGTGGCTCTGATTTGGGCCTCCACGAGGTCAATGCCGCTGCCTCCATGGTGGAGGAGCGCGCCGACGAGGACGCCAACATCATCTTCGGCACCATCATCGATGACAACCTTGGTGACGAAGTCCGCGTCACCATCATCGCCACCGGCTTCGATGCTCAGGCCAACATGACCTCCCAGCCGGCACAGCCTGGCCAGACGCAGCAACACGGTGCGGAGGCTACCCCGGCTGCACGTCCGGGTTCCCTCTTCGAGCACCGCGCTGAGGCACAGCCTGAGAGCCCCGCCGCGCCCCGCACCGAGGCCCCGCGCGAGGAGTACACCCGCGCAGAACCGCAGCGCGCTGACTCCCAGCGCATTGAGCGTGAAGAGTACGCCCCGCGTCACTCCTACGAGCGCGAGCAGCCGGCAGAGCCGGCCCCGTCGAGCGGACTATTTACCACCTCGGATCGCTTCCGCGGTGAGGACTACCGCCGCGGCGGCGATGATGAGTACCGTCTCTCGCGCCCCACGGAGCGTCGAGGTCGTGACTTCGACGATGACGGCGATGACGATCTCGACGTGCCATCCTTCATGCGCTAGTTCCAGCCAGCTACTCTGGAGTGCATGCCAGTAAACGAGGAAGCACACGCAGCACGACGCCCCGTCCGCATGGTTTTTACAAGCCGTGCCGGCGGGGCGTCGTCGTCGCCTTATGACTCTTTTAATCTCGGCGATCACGTTGGCGATGACCCCGCCGCAGTGGCCGCCAATCGCGAGCGGCTCCGCCGTGCCACGGGCTTAGAGGACATCGTGTGGATGGAACAGCTCCACACCAACACCGTGACGGTGGTGGGGGCCGAGCGCCGCGGCGTCGAGGAGCCCGTGCCGGCCACCGATGCCGTGGTAACCAACGAAAAGCGCTTGGGCCTAGGCGTTCTCGTGGCGGACTGCACGCCGGTGCTGCTTGTCGACGTCTCCGCGGGCGTCATCGGCGCCGCCCACGCCGGGCGCCTTGGCGCGCGCAACGGAATCGTCCGCAATACCGTCGATACCATGGTTGAGTTAGGGGCCCGCCCCGCCTCGATTCAGGTGCTCATGGGGCCGGCCGCTTCTGGGCGGAACTATGAGGTGCCGGAGGCGATGGCGGATGACGTCGAGAAGCATCTGCCCGGCTCCAAGACCCGCACGTCGTCGGGTACCTGGGGCGTCGACGTGCGCGCTGGGCTGATTCGTCAATTGATGGAGATGGGGGTTACGGCTATCGAATCGGACCCGCGCTGCACGATTGAGGACACAGATTTCTTTTCTTATCGCCGCGAGGGCGTCACCGGACGCCAAGCCGGCGTGATTTGGTTGGAGGATTAATGACGAACAACGATACTGTGCGCCGTGAAGAGCTGAGGGCTGGCCTGGAGAGCACCCGCGCTGCTATTCACCGTTTCGCTGAGGCCGCTGGCCGCCCCGCCCCGCAGCTGCTGCCGGTGACGAAGTTTCACCCGGCCGAAGACATCGCGCTGCTAGCGGAGTTGGGGATCACAGATGTGGCGGAAAATCGCGAGCAGGAAGCGCGTGCCAAGGCGGAGGCCCTGTCCGAGATGCGTTTCCACATGATTGGCCAGGTTCAGACCAAGAAGGCGAACCACGTGGCCCGATGGGCGCATAGTGTTCACTCGCTCGATTCAGAAAAACTTGCCAGAGCACTCGACCGCGGCGTGGCTCTTGCCCAGGAACGCGGCCAGCGCGAGGACACGCTTCCGGTCTATATCCAGGTATCCGCCGACGGTGATACCGCGCGTGGCGGCTGCCCGCTAGAGGGTGTATCTGCTCTGGTGGATCTGGTCGAAGATCTGGAGAACCTGCAGCTGTGTGGCTTCATGGTGGTTCCACCGCTGGAGAGCGATCCGGCGGAGGTTTTCACCCAGGTGAGGGCATTGACGGATGAGGTGGCGGCCAAGCTTGGGCGAGACCTGAAAATGTCCGCCGGCATGAGCGCCGATATGGAGGCAGCGATTGCATCTGGAACGGATATCGTGCGTGTCGGAACCGGAATCATGGGAGCCCGCCCGCTAGGTTAATTGTCATTGTAAAACTGCATTACAAGACCGCAAATGAACAGAACACACTAGGTCAGAGGGAGACCCAGAATGTCACTGATTGATAGGACTAAAGAGTTCTTCGGGCTGGGCCCGATGGACATGGACGCCGACGATGCCTACTACGCCGACGAGCGCAGCTACAACGCACCGGCCTACGCACCTTCCTACGAAAAGCAGGAAGAGGAGTTTGTCCCGACCATCGTGGCTCTCTCCCTCGTCTCCTTTGATGATGCAGCAAAGGTTGGTGGCCCCTTCCGTGACGGTGACGCAGTGGTCTTCGAACTCACCGACGCCGACCGCGGCTCCGCCAAGCGCTTCGTGGACTTTGCCGCAGGCCTCTGCTTCGCGTTGGAAGGCCGCATGAAGAACCTGACCAAGGGCATGGACACCAGCCGCAAGGTTTTTGCCATTGTGCCGAAGGGCGCTGATATCTCTACCGTGGAGCTGGAGCGAGCAGCGCATCTGCGCTAGAGACGTCAGGTTTTAACCGCTTCATCGTTAATCTCCTCCGTGTTGGCTTAAAGGAAGAGAAAGACGACGGGGCGGTTTCGTCGTTTTCATTGTGGGTCCCCATCGGAGAGTCATTCTCGGCGCCGGCGTGGCTACCGCGGTGCCCTCTCTGTTCGCCGAGGGCGAACCATAGGGCAGGGGAGTACCGCTGGCGGGGGGGATTCCGATAGGCTCAGGCATTGTGAGTGCTTTAGGTTCAATTCTCCTCGTCGCCGTGAGTCTTTACTCGTGGATTTTGTTGGCGCGCATCGTCATTGAAATGATTCAGTCTTTTTCGCGCCAATTCAACCCACCCCGCTGGTTCATGATGGTTGCCGAGGTGCTCTTCGTCGTCACTGACCCGCCAGTTAAGGCGCTGCGTAAGGTTATTCCGCCGCTGCAGCTAGGAGGCATTGCGCTCGACGTTTCCATCATCGTTTTGTTCCTGCTTTTGTCCATCCTTTCGCAACTTATTGGCTGGCTATTTTTCAGCGCCAATGGGCTTGCAATGTAATAAACGGGTGTATTAAACCCTCCTGTTAACGTTGAGACTCGTGCCAGCGTTAGATAATGTGTTGATTCGGATACAATGAGTTACCACAATCCGTATTATTAACCGCATATGTACCCGGCCTCTGGACCCTCTAGAGGTTTGACCGATTCGTAAGGGGAAGAGAAGTCAATGCCACTGTCACCAGCTGATGTACACAACGTCGCTTTCAGCAAGCCGCCAATTGGCAAGCGTGGCTACAACGAGGACGAGGTCGATCAGTTCCTCGATCTCGTTGAGGATGCTCTTGCTCAGCTGCAGGATGAGAACGATGATCTCCACGCCCAGGTTGAGGAGCTGAAGTCTCAGGCTCCGGCCGGCGCTGCCGGCGGCGCCGCTGCCGCTAAGGTCGACGAGGCCGCTGTGCGCAAGGAAGTCGAATCCAAGCTGCGCGCTGAGTATGAGGCGAAGCTGGCTGACTCCAAGAACGAGATTGCCAAGGCCAAGGAAGAAACCAAGCGCGCCCAGGAACAGGCAAAGGCCGCTCAGGCGCAGTCTTCCCAGGCGCCGGCCGCTCAGGCGCAGGACAATTCCGCAGAGCTCAAGGCTGCTCGCGAGGAAGCTGCTGCTGCCAAGCGTGAGCTCGAGGCCTCCAAGAAGGAACTGGAGAGCACCAAGAAGGAGCTGGAGTCCGCAAAGAAGAACTCCGCAACCTCCACCACCGCATCTTCCGCTGCTGCTGTGGCTGGTGCAGGTGCTGCACAGGGCCTTGCTACCCCGGACACTCATATGCAGGCAGCCCGCGTTCTGGGCCTGGCGCAGGAGATGGCAGACCGCCTTACCAACGAGGCCAAGGCCGATTCCGAGTCCATGCTGGCGGAGGCCCGCACGGCCGCAGAGAAGCAGCTTGCCGACGCTGACTCTCACTCCAAGGCCCAGCTTGCTGACGCCCAGAAGCGCTACGACGCGCAGCTGCAGGAAGCCGATACCCGCTCCAAGAAGCTGGTGGCTGACGCCGAAAACAAGGCAAAGCAGACTGAGGCCGACGCTACGTCCCGCGCCGAGGCACAGATTCGCCAGGCTGAGGAGAAGGCAGCTGCCCTGCAGGCAGATGCCGAGAAGAAGCACACCGAGGTCATGAACACGGTCAAGCAGCAGCAGACCGCTCTGGAGGCCCGCATCTCCGAGCTGCGCACCTTCGAGCGCGAGTACCGTACCCGCCTCAAGACGCTGCTGCAGTCCCAGCTTGAGGAGTTGGAGTCCCGCGGCACCGCTGCCCCCAACGGTGAGGCCGGAAAGTCCAACAATTAATCTCTGAATGAGCGGCGTCCCTGCGGGGGCGCCGTTATTCTTTTCTGTAGGTATACGTCCGTAGGTATACATTCTTTGTAAGCACAGAGCCCTTAGTCATTGGTGAGGAAAGGAGAACGCACATGCTCATCGGCGCATTGCTTCTGGCCTTTGTTGCTTTCTTGGCGTTCGTGAACTACATCCTCACCGCTGCCGAGTGGTCCTTGTACGTGCTCTTCGCTTCGGCTGGGGTGGGTATCGTCCTGTTCATCGCAGACACCGTGATCAAGCTGCGCCGCAAGCACGACGAGTAGCTCGGTCTCGCCGAAACGCCTGTAGCGCGCGTATCTTAAGCACGACGCGTAGCCCTCGGCCCAGTGGTAATTCTGGGTGGAGGGCTACTTTTGTGAAGCCGCTAGTCGTCTCGCTCCGCGGGGTTTGTGAATAACCCGGGTGGCGCTTGCAACGGCGTGGGCGGCGGGGGAGGGCCGTACGTTCTCTTCGCTTTTCCCCCGACCCGGGCCATCCGGCCGCGGCCCGGCGGCGCATTCGGATCGTCCTGGTTCACCCCATTGTGATACGGGCAGAGCATCACCAAGTTTTCCTGGTTGGTATACCCGCCGTTCTTCCACGCGATGAGGTGATGAACCTGGCACTCATCGGCCGGCTTCAGGCAGTCACCCCAAGCACAGACTGGGAACTCGGCCATAGCCATGATGCGTTGCTTGATGCTGGCGGAGCGCTCCTCGTAGTAGAGGTTGACCGGCCCGTGATAGGGGTGGAAAAGAGTCGCGAGCGCGCCGTCTTTATCGATTTCACCGGCGATGACCTTGTTGAGGTACTCCGCGCCGGTCATCGTGGCGCCATTGGTCATCTGGAGGGTGATTTCTTCGCCGTCACCGTCGAGAATTTTCGTCATTGCATCCAGCGGCACAAGGATATTGGTCTGCAAGCCGCGGCGCGGTGCAGCGCCTGTGAAGAAGGCCTCGCGGATGGACTCGAGGGGGCGTGCCGGGTCGACGGCGTCGTTAAGCTCTGCAATCAGTTGCGAGGGGCCCGTGATCGCCATCGTCCACGGTGCATTGCGGCGGCGGTAGACAGTCACGCCCTCCTTCGGCGTGGGGAGAACCGCGTGCTCCTTGAGCTTCTTTTTCGCCAGTGCCTCCATGGCGAGGGTGTCAGCGCTCGTTCGGCAGAGCTCTAGGCGTAGTTTCCAGCCCAACGCTTGTGTTTTGGCTTTGCGGGCATAGCGGTCGATGACCTCCAAGGTAGGCAAAGAATGCTTGCGTTGGCGCGCTGCCTTCACGGCGTCGCGTTGCATCCGCGTCATGGCGGTCTTGCCAAAGAAGCTCGTATGCAGCCGCACCAACTCCGCGGCGGTTTTGTCTGGGGAACCGGCGGCGATGAGGTCTGCTTCAGACATGCCTTCGCACTCGGCGACGACATCGATGCCGGCCCCGAGTGCGTTAAGGAAATTCTGCAGTGCGCTCATGACAGTGGAGCTTAAAACACCTTATGACCTGCTCGCATTAGAAAAAATGTTCCTGTGGAAAACCTTATCCCGGGTGCCTCTTTTATGTACTGGCGTTTCTATTTTGGGGCTTTCGGGAACCTGCGCCTGTGAAAACTTGACCGCCTCGCTATACTTTTAGACGTATGCAGTGAGCCGGCTATCACCGGGGAGCATTCCGGAAGAACGTGCTTCGCGCTTAGCAGAGCATTATTAGAACCGGGCGGGTAGGGACCGTCATCTCCTTCACATCAACGAAGCGGGGCGCCTCGGCGCCCAAGCGGGGTGGTACCGCGAGCCGTAAGGCGCGTCCCCGCCACAGCGAACGAGTGAAGGAATTTTTAGATGAGTAGCAACCCCGCGAACGTCGGCAATGTTTATCCCAAAGTTGATATGACTGCTGGGTCTTCCCGTTTCCCCGATATGGAGCAGGAAGTCCAGAAGTACTGGAAGGCCGACGACACCTTTAAAGCCAGCCTCGAGCAAACCGAGGGCTGCCCCGAGTACGTCTTTTATGATGGCCCTCCCTTTGCCAACGGTCTGCCGCACTACGGCCACCTGCTGACCGGTTACGTCAAGGACATCGTCCCGCGCTACCGCACTATGGCCGGCAACCACGTTCCGCGCGTCTTCGGCTGGGACACCCACGGCCTGCCAGCGGAGCTGGAGGCAGAAAAGCAGCTCGGCATCACCGACAAGGCCCAGATCGAGGAGATGGGCCTGGAGAAGTTCAACGAGTACTGCGCCAAGTCCGTCCTCGAGTACACCGATGAGTGGGAAGAGTACGTCAACCGCCAGGCTCGCTGGGTGGACTTTGAAAACGGTTACAAGACCATGGACTTGAACTACATGGAGTCCGTGATGTGGGCGTTTAAGGAGCTCTATGACAAGGGCCTGATCTACCAGGGCTTCAGGGTTCTGCCGTACTCCTGGGCTGAGCACACCTCGCTGTCGAACCAGGAGACGCGCCTGGATGATTCTTACAAGATGCGCCAGGATCCGACCCTGACGGTGACCTTCCCGGTAGCGGGCGCTGTGGAGGGAAGCGCGGCGGAGAAGACGTTGGCGGATAACGCCGAGCTTGCCGACGCCTCCTTCCTCGCCTGGACCACCACCCCGTGGACCCTGCCGTCCAACCTGGCTTTGGCGGTCCACCCGGAGGTCGACTACGTCCTGTTCAAGGCCACCGAGGGCGACTTTGCTGGCCGCACCTTCATCATGGCCGAGGCGCTCACCGGCACCCTGGCCAAGGAGCTGGGTGAGGCGGAAGTTCTCAAGACGTTCAAGGGCGCTGAGCTCGAGGGCTTTAGGTACCAGCCCATCTTCGATTTCTTCCCAGATGTCGAGAACGCCTACCAGCTGCTGCTCGCAGATTACGTCACCACTGAGGACGGTACTGGTGTGGTCCACCAGGCTCCGGCCTTCGGTGAGGACGATATGCTCACCTGCCAGAAGTACGGCGTGGGGTTGGTCATCCCGGTGGACGAGGACGGCAAGTTCACCTCGCAGGTGCCGCCCTACGAGGGCCAGCTGGTCTTCGACGCTAACAAGGGCATCATCAAGGACCTGAAGGAAGCCGGCCGCGTGGTGCGCCACGTGACCATCGAGCACTCCTACCCGCACTCCTGGCGCTCCGGCGAGCCGCTCATCTACATGGCGTTGCCGGCATGGTTCGTCAAGGTGACCGAGTTCCGTGACCGCATGGTGGAGCTCAACCACAACGAGATCGAGTGGCTGCCGGCGCACATCCGTGACGGCCAGTTCGGCAAGTGGCTGGAGGGCGCTCGCGATTGGAATATCTCTCGTACCCGCTACTGGGGCGCTCCGATCCCGGCGTGGATCTCCGATGATCCGGAGTACCCGCGCGTCGATGTCTACGGCTCCCTGGATGAGCTGGAGCGTGACTTTGGCGTGCGCCCCACCAGCCTGCACCGCCCGCACATCGATGAGCTGACCCGCCCGAACCCGGATGATCCGACGGGCAAGTCCACGATGCGCCGCGTGCCGGATGTGTTGGATTGCTGGTTTGAGTCCGGCTCGATGCCGTTTGCCCAGAAGCACTACCCGTTTGAGAACAAGGAGTGGTTTGAGACCCACTCGCCGTCGGACTTCATCGTGGAGTACTCCGGTCAGACCCGCGGCTGGTTCTACGTCATGCATGCGCTGTCGACTGCGCTCTTTGACCGCCCGGCCTACAAGAAGGTTGTGGCCCACGGCATCGTTCTGGGCAATGACGGCCTGAAGATGTCCAAGTCCAAGGGCAATTACCCGAACGTTAACGAGGTCTTTGACCGCGATGGTTCGGATGCCATGCGCTGGTTCCTCATGTCCTCGCCGATCTTGCGCGGTGGCAACCTCATCGTCACCGAACAGGGCATCCGTGAGGGCGTGCGCCAGGCTATCCTGCCGATCTGGAATGCCTACACCTTCCTGCAGCTTTACGCTTCCCAGGACGCGAAGTTCGATGTCAGCTCCACTAACGTGCTGGACCGCTACATCTTGGCCAAGACGCATGACTTGGTAAAGAACACGAATGATGCGTTGGCGAATACCGATATTGCTACGGCAACCGAGGAGGTTCGCCTCTTCGCGGATGCCTTGACTAACTGGTACGTGCGCCGCTCCCGTGACCGTTTCTGGGAGGGCGAGGAAGCCCATCCGGAGGCCTTCAACACGCTCTACACGGTCCTGGAGACGGTCTCCCGCGTGGTCGCGCCGCTGCTGCCGCACGTGGCTGAGGTCATCTACCGTGGCCTGACCGGTGAGCGCTCCGTGCATTTGGCTTCCTACCCGAAGGCCGAGGATTACCCGGCTGACGATGCCCTCGTGGCCGCCATGGATGCCACCCGCGCGGTGGCCTCCGCGGCGTCCTCGGTGCGTAAGTCCAACAAGCTGCGCAACCGCCTGCCGCTGCCGAAGCTGACGGTGGCGATGAAGGATTCGGCGCGCCTGGCGGATTTCAAGGACATCATCCGGGATGAGGTCAACGTTAAGGACGTTGAGCTTACCGACGATGTCGACGCGGTGGGCACCTTCGAGGTCGTGTGCAACGCCAAGGTAGCCGGTCCGCGCTTGGGCAAGGATGTTCAGCGAGCTATCAAGAACCTCAAGGCGGGCAACTACGTGCGCGAGGGCGAGGACGTTGTGGTCGACGGCGATATCCGCCTATCCCCGGACGAGTACACCGAGCGCCTCAAGGCGGCGAATGCGAAGTCGACGGCTCGCGTGGAAGGGCTCGATGGCCTTGTCGCCGTGGATACCGAGGTGACGGAGGAGCTCGAGGCAGAGGGCTGGGCTGCGGACGTCATCCGCGGTTTGCAGGATGCGCGTAAGGCCGAGGATTTCGTGGTGACTGACCGCATCACCGTGGTTCTCTCCGTTCCCGCGGAGAAGGAAGAGTGGGCTCATCACCACCGCGAACACATCGCGGCGGAGGTGCTTGCTGTCGACTTCACTGTGACGACCCAGGCTCTCGAGCCAAGCGATGGACAGAACATCCATGATGTCCTCAAGGGCGTGACGGCTACCGTGGCCAAGGCCTAAATCCGCAGCGAAAAGCTCCGCTTCCCTCGAGTGGGGAGGCGGAGCTTTGAGCATCTGTGCACTGGTGGCGCAGGGGCGGCCCGGAGGGGGCCGCGATGACGGGGTGTGTGCGCTAGCGGCGGGTTCCGGGCAGGTGTGCGCGCCACGCAAGGATGACGTTGATGAGGCACACCAGCGCCAAGAAGCTGCCGATGCTGAACAACGCCGTGAAGCCGATATAGGGCGCAAGCGCGCTAAAGGCCATCGGGATGAAGAAGCCAGTGTAAGAAATGGAGTAGTACACGGCGGTCAAGCCGGCGAGCTCTCGCTCGCCCGCGATGCGCTGGACCTCGGACAATCCAGCGACCAGCGCCAAACCGTATCCCGCGCCCATTGTGGCGGCGGCTGCGATGCCGAGCGGCAGGGACAGCGAGTGAGCAGCAAACGCCCCGAGGATTGCGCCGACGGTGATGACGAACATCGACAGGGCCGAGGCTCGCGCGGACTTGTGGGTATCAACCAGGCGGCCCAGCATCTGGACGGCCACGCCGCAGCCCAGGGTGATGACGGTCATCAGGCCGGAGAAAGCGATGGGGGCGTTTCCAGCGGATTCGGATAGCAGCTGTGGAAGGAGCGCATAGGCCGCTCCCGCGCAGCCAAAGACCCAGGGGGCCACGGGCACGACGACACGCAGGAAACGCTTGTGCGCAGCGGCGGGGATGTGGAGCATCTCCAGCATGTCACGCACCCTGAGCTCCAGGATGGTGGTCTTGACATCGCCTCGGCTGGGCTGGCGGGTCTCAGGCGTATGCAGGATCCACGCGGCAGTCAACAGCGTGAGCAGCATGTGGAGGATATAGGCCGTGTGAGTCGGCCATGGCCCCCACTGGGCCAGCACCGAAGCGATACCCGCGCCGACGAGGAAGCCGGCGGTCAAACACAACGAAGCCTTACGAGCGCCGGACGCTGGGTCGCCGCCGGCGCTCGTGATGAGCTCCGTAATCCACGTTGAACCCACCGCCATGACTAGGCCTAATGCCATACCGCACAAGACGCGTCCCAACGCGATGATGAGTGGTTCGTTGGGGGCGATGGACAGCAAGAAAGAGCCTGCCAAGGACAGTGGTGCTGCGGGGAGCAACAGTGGGCGGCGGCCAAGCAGATCGGACAGCGGGCCGCCGATGAGCAGTGCGGGATGATGCCAACCACGTAGGCGGCTAAGAGCCCGTTGACCGTCACCTGGGAAAAATTCGAGGTCTCGCGGTACATCACCAGCAGCGGGGTGAATTCATTTCCGCCCCAAGCAACCGCGATCATGGCACCGGCGACGGGGAACCACGCGCGCTTAGGCAGCGGCGCTTCGGCGGAGCGGCTGGGCGAGCCTGGGGAGGCAGCGCTTTCAGTGCTTTCGGTGGTGTCGGCGTCTGTGGGGGCGTCGGGTTGGGGAGTAGGCGCCTCGACAAGCGGGTTCGAATGCGCAGAGACAGTCACAGTTGCTTCCTTGAGGAGTTGAGGTGGGAATGGAGTTCGGTCAGGTAGGTGTCGATGTCGCCGGTGCGGAGGGCGTCGGCAAGCAAGGCGTGCTGGGCCACGAAGCCGCGTGCCTTCTCGACGCTGCGGCCGATGGCAGTTGCGGTAAATCGCTGTTGGCGCTCGCGCAAGGTGTGGCCGAGGTGGGCGAGGAGGCGGTTGCCGCCGTTGTCCATGATGGTTTGGTGGAACTTCGCATCCAGTTGGGTATAGGAGCCCAGATCGCCAGCGTCGAGGGCGGCCTTTTGCTCATCGATGGTGGCGACGAGGACATCGGCGATGAGACCGCGCTCCTCTGCGGACAGTCCGCAAATATGGCGGGCAGAGTTCTCATCCACGAGGAGGCGCGCCTCGTAGACCTCACGGATTTCGCGGGGGCTAATCGGTACGACCAGCGCACCGCGCTTGGGATAGAGCTTCAAGAAGCCCTCCACCTCCAAACGGAGGAAAGCCTCGCGCACCGGGGTTCTACTCATTCCCAGCTCGGCGGCAAGGGCGGCTTCGGAGAGCATCTCCGAGTCATCGATGTCGTCATCGATGATGCGGCGCTTGAGGTGATCGTAGGCCCGTTCCGCGGCGGGTACCTTGTCTTTTTGCATGTATACATGATGCATGCATGCGGTGCTCTCGGTCTAGCGCAAACGCCAATTCGTGAGACATTGATCACGCGGTGGGCAAGTGAGAGCTAGTTCTCTGAGCGGCGCGTGTGGTCAGGTAGGAGATGTGTTAGAGGCGAGTGAGGGAGGAAGTGGGGACGTCGTAAAGCACTGCCTCTCCCATACCGACCCAACCGATAAAGGGATTGTCCTGAAGCACTTGTGGAGTGTGGACGTGGCCAAGAATCCATGCGTCGAAGCCACAGGCCTGTAGCTGTTCGGGTGTCGTGGGCAAGCATATGCCTTTAGAGAATTCACCGGTCACTGATGAGTGCAGTAATCCCAGATGCGGCTCGTTGCTCTGGCGCGTTGGAAAGGTGAGTGTGCGGGGATCGGGATCGGCAGCTACCGCGGCGGTGACAACGGTAGCGCCGGCGCAGTGAAAGGAGTGAACGTCGGCGGAATGAACCGTTACAGGCGAAGAGAGACTGAGTTCGTGGTGGACGTCGTGATTCCCGGAGATGAAATGGACGTCGCTGAAAAGCTCGCATGCGCGAGCCATGACTTTCTGTGCTTGGGGTACGTAGGTGGCTGCGTCGGCTTTGCGGTCAATGATGTCACCGAGGCAGATACATGCATCCGCAGTCGTGACCTCCAGTACGTTTAGCACCCACTCCATGCCTGGCGCGTCGGGGCGGCCAAGGTGAAGGTCCGCGAAAATGAGGATACTAGCCACGCGCCCTCCTTCCTTGCCACCAAGTGATTAGGACTAGCACGACAGTGGAGGTTCCTACACCGATGAGCGTCATAGCCATGGCTTCAGCGCGGTGGCCCTGGTCAAATTGGTTCATGATCCACGGCGCAAGGAGATTGAGCTGGCTCGGGCGGATCAGGGAGGACATGACGAGCTCGCGGAAGCCCACAAAGAACGCCAGCAGCCAACCGGCAAAGATACCCGGGGCAAGCAGCGGCAAGGTGATGCTGCGCAACGTGTGGGAGGCGGAGGCACCGGACACGGCGGCTGCCTCGTAGACCGAAGGGGAAACCGCGCCAGCGGAGGTCTTGATGTTCTGCACCGCCATCGGCAGGAAGAGAACAGTAAAAGCCATGACGAGGATGATCATGGAGCCATAAGGTGTCCATGGCAGCCAGGGAGCGTTCCATAGGAGAATGAAGCCAATGGCGAGAACGATTCCGGGGACGGTATCCGGTGCTACAGCAAGGAAGTCGACAACACGGGCGCTGATCTGCCTGGTTCGCTGGGTGAGCAAGGTGACCGCGATGCCGAGGATGACCGCCGTTGTGGCGCCAATTGCACCGAGGGCGATGGAACGCAGCAAAGCTTCTTGAGCGGAAGGCATCTGCAGGACGATGGCGAAATAGTCGAAGGTGAGGTTTTGAGGCGTTGGGGGCGCGGATCGCAGAATGGTCATGGCTGCCAGGGTGATGGAAATATACGGGATGAGCACCGAGCAGGCGATGATGAGGAAAGCAACTAAGCTGCCAAGGACCTTGCCTGCGGTGCCGATGCGGAGCGAGACTTGGCGGGATACTCGTCCACCACCGGTAAGGTCGCGCCGCGAGACCCATTGCTGGAATGCCCATGCGCCCACACCAAGTGCAAACAACACCGATGAGGAGGCTGCTGCATCGGAGAAACTCAACGGGTCGATGGTGACGTCTTGGTAGATGGAGGAGACGAGGACCGTGAAACCGATGGCGTTTCCCAAGGTAACTGGGGTGCCGAACTCGCCGGCAGCCTTGATGAAAATGATCAGTGCGCCCAGTGAATAGGGGCCCACGACGGTGGGGAGGATGATGCGACTAATCTGTTGCCACCGGCTGGCGCCTGCGACTTGAGCCATTTCCAGAGAGGATGCAGGAATTGAGGTCAGACAGTTGCGCAGGATGAGATAGAGGAAGGGGAAGAGCTCGCACGCCATGATGAAAGCCATGCCAGGAACCGAGTAAATGGCGTCATGCGCGAGCTTGCCGACGGTATGCCCGAAGAGCAATTCGGAGACTCCACCGCGGCGGGTGAAATCCATCCACGCCATTGCTGCGGCAAAAGGCGGGGTCATGAAAGGAATCATGATGGCGATTTCTATCCAGTTCGCCTTAGAAAAAGACGTCCACGCGCGCAGGAAAGCTAGCGGGGCGGCGAACAGAGTAGAAAAGACCACCACGAGGAGGGAGAGGACGACCGTATTGAGTAGCACCTCTCCCATGCCCGGCTCCACAATCTTGTGGAGAGAAGAAGGCTCATCGCGGTACCCCACCACAGCGCTGATGAGCACCGATGCCAACGGCGCAGCGACAAGCACGAGCAGCACGAAGAGTACTGCATAAATGCCGAGAATGCGCTGAGGGCTGCGGGTGGTGGTGCTCATAAGGTGGGGTTGCTCCGTGGTGAGATAGTAGAGGCTACTTCAGGTAGCGCTCAGCGAACTTTTCCTTGATGTCCTTGGAGGAGGAGGCGATGCCATCGAGATCCTCGTTGAGGGTTTCAATCTCCTCCAGCTTCGGGCCGTTCTTCGGGGTGAGCTCGGTGTTGGCCGGGATCATGTTCTTGGAAGCAGAAATCTCCTGTGCTTCATCGGAGAACATGAAGTCGACAAAAGCTTCGGCAGCGTCCTTGTTGTCGGTGGTCTTGAGGATCATGACCGGTCGCGGGGTGACGGTAGTGCCGGAGGAGGGGATAACAACCTCAAGCGGCTCTCCCTTGGCCTGAGCGGAGTATGCGGAGTAGTCCACACCACCCATGACGATGCCTCGAGAACCGGAGGTGACCTGGTCCAGGGCCGGACCGTTAGCGCCCTGGACAATCATGCCGTTGTCGAAGAGTTTGTCAAAGAGCTCCCAGGTCTTGTCCTCGCCCCACTGATCCACCATGGCGGCAATGAGGTCAGCGGCGGTGCCGGACTCGCGCGGATCCGGCATAATGACCTGATCCTTGTATTTTTCGTCAGCGAGGTCCTCCCAGTCCTGAGGAGCGGAGTCCACCACGTTGGTGTTGGTCACCAGTGCCAAGGCGGAGCCATCGCGGCCGGTGAATGTGCCGTTCTTGGATACCCAGCTGGAAGTGATCTTGTCAGCACCTTCCGGGGTGTACTCCGCCAGAGCGCCGGCCTTGTCCTGCTTGGAAGCAGCGGACCAAGAAGCCAAGTAGACCACGTCTGCCTGCGGGTTAGCCTCTTCCGCCTTGAGCTTGGCGGTGATCTTGCCGGTGGTGTCGGCGAAGACGTTGACCTTGACATCGGTCTTTTCCTCGAAGGCTTCGACGAGGGCGTCGGTAAGGCCCTGCGGGTTCGCGGAGTAGTAGTCCAGCTCGCCGGACAGTCCCTCCGGGGCTTCCCAGGCCTCGGCGCTGGTTTCAGCACCGGTGTTGTCGGCGGAGGATGCGTCGGTGGAGTCAGCGGAATCAACAGAACCGCAGCCAGTCAGAGCCAGGGCAGAAGCAGCGGCGGCAGCGAGGGCGAGAGAAAGTTTCTTATACAGCATGGAGAATCCTTAAAGTAGAAAACGGATGTGACTAGTACGCAAGACGTACCGTCGAACCACGATCGACTCGAGAGCGGCTGTAAGCCACCCAAGGCTCGTCAGCGCCTTCGACATCGCAGTGCAGCTCGTAGCGTCCGCCGATGTACTGAGCGGTGCGGACGATTCCGTCCACGTGGTGCGGGAAAGACCCGATGTCTTCCTCCGCGTCAAGGACGGTGAGGTTTTCCGGGCGGACGTCGGGAAGCCCAGCGCGGCGGTTCATAGTACCCACGAAGCCACCGACGAAGGGGGTGGCAGGGGAGTCGTAGAGGGTGACAGGATCGGCGAACTGTTCGATGACGCCGTCCTTCATGACGACGACGCGGTCCGACATGGACAGAGCCTCGGATTGATCGTGGGTGACGTAGATGACCGTGAGTCCTAAGTCGTGGACCAAGGCAGTGAGCTCGGCACGTATCTGAACACGCAGGGCAGCATCGAGCGCAGAGAGTGGCTCATCCATTAGGAGCAACTGCGGGTTGGACACAAGCGCGCGGGCGATGGCTACGCGCTGCTGCTGGCCACCGGAGAGTTGATTAGGGCGAGCTTGTGCCTTCGGGGTAACTCCGACCATGTCCATGCACGCGCGCACACGTTCTGTGCGTTCCACAGAAGACAACTTGTTACCCGCGGTGGTGAGGGGAAACTCGATGTTCTTCTCCACAGTCATGTGCGGCCACAGCGCCAGATCTTGAAACACCATGGACAGGTTGCGCTTATTAACGGGAACGTTCGTGTGTGGGCCGAACACTTCTTTATCGGAGAAGGTGATGGTGCCAGCATCGGGGGTTTCGAGGCCTGCGATGCAGCGCAGAAGCGTGGACTTACCGCAACCGGAGGGGCCGAGAATGGAGATGAACTCGCCGGTGTTAATGGCGAGGTCAGTGGCATGGAGACCAGTGTTGTCCGCGAACTCGCGCTTAATGCCGGTAACGACCACGTGGGCCTGGGAGGCAGGTGGTTGGGGCGAGAGTTGAGAAGTCACGGCGGAAAAGGTTAGGGCGATAAAGTAAGCGGATGGGGGCGTTGAAGTTACGAAGGTGGTAAAGAAACATGAATAATGGGTGACGGACATGCGGTGTTTAAACTGGAGCACATGCAGCGCTGGGTTCTTCACATCGACATGGACGCGTTCTTTGCGTCGGTGGAGCAGCTCACCCGCCCTACCTTGCGCGGCCGGCCTGTGTTGGTGGGTGGAACGAGCGGACGCGGCGTCGTCGCCGGTGCCTCTTATGAAGCCCGCGCATATGGAGCTCATTCCGCAATGCCCATGTTCCGCGCGCAGCAGCTCGTGGGCTATAAAGCCGTGGTGGTGCAGCCGCGCCGGGCGGTGTATGTGGCGGCCTCGCGCCGGGTATTTGGAATTATTGCGCAGCATGCGGGGGTCATCGAACAGCTCTCCATCGACGAGGCCTTCATGGAACCGGCCGCACTCGCCGGAGCCACGCCCGCCGAAGTCCGTGAGTGGTCGGAGAATCTGCGCCGAGTGATTCGAGCTGAGACGGGCCTTCCCAGCTCCATCGGCGCCGGTGCAGGCAAGCAAAGCGCGAAGATTGCGTCAGGGGAGGCCAAACCGGACGGGACTTTCATCGTGCCCCAGGAGCGCTTCGATGAGCTCATCCACCCGCTGCCGGTGGGCAAGCTCTGGGGAGCGGGCCCAGTCACCCAGCAGAAGCTAGCAGCCATTGGCGTGGAGACTATCGGACAGCTGGCGGCGATGAGCCGCAAGGAAGTCGAGATCTCACTGGGCAACGTGGTGGGCGTGCAGCTGTGGAAGCTCGCCCAAGGGATTGATGAGCGTCCGGTCGCCCCGCGCGCGATTGCTAAACAAATCTCCACCGAGTTCACCTACCCCACGGACCTGCGCACGGCGGCGGAGGTAGATGCGGCACTAATCCGCGCGGCGCAGGGCGCGCATTCCCGCCTGCTCAAGGACGGCCGCGGCGCGCGCACGGTGACGGTGAAGTTGCGGATGGCGGATTTCCACATCGAATCCCGCTCGGCCACGCTGCCCTATGCCACGGATGACCTGAAGGTCCTCGAGGCTAAGGCCTTGAGCTTGGCGCGCTACCCGGAGGAGCTCGGGCCCATCAGGCTGGTCGGGGTGAGCTACTCGGGTTTGGAGGAGGCCCGCCAAGACGTGCTATTTCCTGAGCTCGACCGCGAGGTCGTGCGTCCAGCTCCGGATACGGATTACGAGACTGGCGTCAGCGACCACCTGCCCGGCGCGCCGGAAACGGAGACGGAGCCCAGAGCAGAGTCGGAAACGCTGGGAGAAGCGGGATCGGATTCGATGCGCCGCTGGCACGCTACGCAGGACGTCCACCACCCCGAGTTTGGACACGGCTGGATTCAAGGCGCCGGCCATGGGGTGGTCAGCGTGCGCTTTGAAACTCGCGCTACGGGCCCGGGGTTTGTGCGCTCTTTTGCGGCTGAGGATGAAGATCTCCACCCGGCCGATCCATTGGACTCACTGGCCTGGGAGGGGGCGCTGCCAGGCGACGCCACCGAGGCCGATGGGCCCGAGATTGACACCGCTGGGGAGGAACCGCCACGCGAGGATAGCTAGCCCGCGGTATAAGCAGTGGCGGAGGGGGCAGTGCTAAACATCTCTGCCACCGGTGTGTCGGTAGCGAGTGCCGCGGCGAGCATAATGCGGGCTTGGCCGGCTCGGAATCCACCGGAGGCTACCGCACCCATCTCGCCCAAGGTGGCACCGCCACCTGCGCCGCCATAGGCCAGCTTGGTAGTTCCGTAGGGCGTGCGGGTGCTAATCACCACGGGCACGCCCGCTTGCAGCGCGCGGGCAACCCCAGCTCCCATCTCTTCACCCATGTTCCCCGAGCCCATGGCTTCGATGACGAGGCCATGGGTGTGGTTGAGGGAGGCGTCGACAAGCGCGGCGCCGGCACCCGGGTAGGCGGCGATGATCTCAACGGGGTGTTGCGCCATGGGGGAGAGCGGCAACGGCGCCAGAGCGGAGTCACCCACCGGTAGCTCCTCAAAGCCGTTGAGCTGCGAAGTATGCCACTTGCGCGCGCCGCGTCCGGGAATGGTCTTGCCGCCGAATTGCACCCACACGCCGGCCTTTCCGGAACACAGGAGCTCATAGGAATCGCGCAGGTTGCGCGGGCCATCACCAGCCGGGTGGTCGAAGGCGCGCTGCGCGCCAGTGAGCACGATGGGCCCCTCACCGAGGTCGAAGAGGGATAACGCCAGCGCGGTTTCCTCCATGGAATCGGTGCCGTGCGTGATGAGGACGCCATCAATCTCTGGGCGCGCAAGGTGCTGGCGCGCACACAGCAGTAGCTCATCGAGGTCTGCCAAAGTAATCGAGCTGGAATCCAGCGCGCGGAATTCCACCACCTCAATGTCGTGTGTTCCGACTTCAGCGTCGAGGAATTGGGCTAGCTGTTGCCCACTGACGGTGGGGACCAGGGATCCGTCACGGACCGTCGTGCAGGCGATGGTGCCACCGGTGGCGATGAGTGCAAAAGTCATGCCAGCAGGCTACTACAGGCGCGCACCTGCGCGGGAACCCCAGGGCGGCGGTCGTGGACGCTAAAGTAAAAGGGATAAACCACGATCCCCTACGTGAGGAGTATTTGTGAAATCCTTCAAGCTGAGCGCCGCCGTTGTGGCCCTGGGCGCCGCGACTGCCCTGGCTGCCTGCTCGTCTTCCGAGGATGCAGACACCGAGAACAGCACCGCCGCTAAGCCTTCGGGCGAAACCTCCGCATCGCAGGTGGCCTCCACCGAGATGCCTACCGTGGAGCAGCTCAATGAGATCCTGACCAAGGCCGCAGACCCGAACCTTCCGCAGGAAGAGAAGGTCCAGCTGGTCCAGGGCAGCGAGACGGCGCCGGAGCTTTTCGACGTCATGTCGCAGTCCCAGGCCGAATCCGGTGCCACCTTCGAGGTCGTGGCCCCGGTCATCCCTGGCCTCGTGCCGGATTCCGCGCTCGCTACCGTCCACATCAATACCCCTGATGGCCAGCAGCAGACCGCTGACCAGGTGGAGTTCATCAACGAGGGTGGTACATGGAAGCTGTCTAAGACTTGGGCTTGTGTCTTGGTCACCAACATCGTCCCTCCGGAAGAGGTTCCGGAGATGTGTGCGGACTCCGTGCCGGAAGGCGCTGGCGCCGAGGAAGGCGCTGAGGCGCCTGCCGACGCCCCCGCAGAAGGTGCTGAGGCTCCCGCCCAGTAAACCCGGGTTTTCATAACTTAAGCGCCCGCCACTCGCTGGATCTCATGCCAGCCAGGTGGTGGGCGCTGCCTTGTGCGGAGGCTGTCTGGCGGTGCTCGCGCGCAGGAGAAGGTGTGGCGCGAAGCAGGCTACTCGGTGGTGAACTCCATCTCGGTGGCGCTGGTCTGCACCACGCGAAGATCAGAGCCTTCCGCACCATAAGAAATCGCGGTGGTCACGGAGACATCGCCGGCGGTGGGAAGCGGCTTGGTCAGATCAACGGTAACGGAGCCCTCCGAGGTCGATGTGTGGTCCGTAACCTTCAGCTCCTTGCCACGTAGCTCTTCGGGGGCGTCGGCGCCGTCGAAGGACAGTGCGCCCAGGGAAGGCCGCTGCTCAATCTTCACGCTGAGCTCAGCGATATCCCCGTCCAGCTTGTCCAAGGTATAGGTCGTGGTTTGCAACAGCGTGGATTCGCCAGTGACGCGCGATTCCACCACCCACGTCGCACCCGGGCCGATTTCCTCATCAGGGAAGACGATGGGCAGTGAGGTCAGGCTGGTGATGGCGCGCTCGACGGTGCTGCGGGCCTGATCGGTCGCCGCCTGCGGGGCGGCCAGGCGCAGCGAGTTCATCTGGCCCGTATCCGTGCCGCGCCATCCAAACTGGAAGCCCTCGGCGGAGGAGACATCCGCGCCGTCAGCCTCCGGCTTTCCGACGGTGACGAACGCGTTGCGGCTGGCTGGAAGTTGGCCTTCGACATTCTCGGTGGCAGCCTCCACCGAGGCCTGGAGCGGAAGAGTGACCTTGTCCTGAGCTTCCGGTGAAGGGGCGGCGCTGCCGTCCTTGCGTAGCTGCTGGTCGAAGCCCGTGGCGACCTCATAGGTGAGTTCCTGCGTGGCATCGAGGTCCTTAAAAGCCAGGACCTGACCGGCGCCGTCACCTGGTTCTAGGAGGGTCACGCGCGGGGCATCGAGGGCCAGCCCCACTGGCTCCTCGACGGGCTTGGCCGGCTGGGAATAGGAACAGCCGGCGAGCGCGCCGGCGACTCCCAGGACGGTGGCGGACAGGACTGCTAGGGCTCTCACACGAAACACGCATTCCAAATTACCGGATGAGCCTGTTTAGAATGGAACGGGTGAAAGCAAGGAGTTATATCGGAGTGATGGTCGCGGTGGTGCTCGGTGTGGCTGCCGTCGACCAAGCCGTGAAGGCGCTGATGCTGTCCATCCTCACTGAAGGTGAAGCCCTACCGGTCTTTGGTGATTGGTTCCGCTTCTACCTTCTGTTTAACCCCGGCGCTGCCTTCTCTATGGGCGGGGAGGGCTCGACGTGGCTGTTTACCACGATCCAATTGGTCTTCATCATTGGTGTGGCCATCGCCGCCCCGCGCATTCACGATAAGTGGCAGGCGATAGGCCTGGCCATGATCGCCGGAGGTGCCCTGGGCAACTTCATCGACCGCCTCGTGCGTGAGCCGGGGTTTTGGTTTGGGCACGTGGTGGATTACATCTCCGTGGGCAGCTTCGCTGTTTTCAATATTGCAGATGCGGCCATTACCTGTGGCGTCGTGGTCTTTATCAGCGCGATGTTCTGGGCAGAGATGAAAGAAAAGCCACAAGAGCAGGAAGCGGGGGAAGCTTGATGCGCGAAAGTCGTAGGTTGCCGGTGCCCGAGGGCCTCGATGGCATGCGCGCGGATGCCGCCCTGGCCAAGCTCTTGGGTATTTCGCGGGCCCGGGTGGCCCAGTTGTGCGCGGCGGGAGACGTGGAAATCGATGGTGCCGCCGTGGGCAAGTCCGAGCGCTTAAGTGCTGGCGGCTGGATCGATGTCATGATGCCAGCGCCGGAGGAACCGCTCATCCCCAAAGAAGAGCTGGTGGAGGGCATGGATGTTCTCTACGCGGACGAGGACATCATCTGCGTGTGCAAGCCCGTGGGTGTGGCTGCGCACCCCACGTTGGGTTGGGATGGGCCCACCGTCATCGGCGGGCTGCGGGCAGCAGGCTATGCGCTTGCCGACGCCGGCCCGACCGAACGCAAGGGTATTGTCCACCGTCTCGACGTGGGGACCTCGGGCGTCATGGTGGTGGCCGCCAGCGAGCGCGCCTACTCCCAACTCAAGAACGCCTTCCGCGAGCGCACCGTGCAGAAGACCTATCACGCCGTGGTCCAAGGCCTGCCGGATCCCATCGTGGGGACCATTGATGCGCCCATTGGCCGCCATCCTTCGGCGGGCTGGAAATTTGGGGTCGTCGATGATGGCAAACCGGCGGTGACACATTACAAGCTGCTGGAGGCCTTCCGCGAGGCCAGCCTCCTCGAAGTCCATTTGGAGACCGGCCGCACCCACCAGATCCGTGTCCACATGTCCGCCACCGGGCATCCCTGCGTAGGCGATCCGATGTATGGCTGTGACCCGAACCTGGCCAAGCGTGTGGGGCTTAACCGCCAGTGGCTGCACGCGGTCGAACTCGGCTTTACCCACCCGGGAACCGGCAAGTGGTTCGAGTGCACTGCACCCTACCCGGACGATCTCAAGCACGCCGTGGAGGTTTTGCGCGGATGAGCCCGCAGCGAAGCACCAGCCAACGCATTTACCGGCGCCGCCGTGCCGCGGCGCTGGTGCTGTTGGCCGTGCTCGCCTTGGCCGTGGTGGTCGCCTTCGGGCTTTTCGGAACGCAGCCCAGCACGGCGGTGCAGGGAGACCAACTTGGCCCTGATGGCTCGGAGAGCGCGGCCGATTATCGGGAGCGCGCGGAGACCTCATTAGCGCACGCAACCGATCCGGCCTACGCGCTGGTGGGCTTTCGCGAGCCGCTGAGTCCGCAGGACGTGAGCGACGCCCTGCAGCCCATCGAGCGCATGGATGCCATCGTGATCGGGCTGGCCGCGCCCATCGCGGTCCCCGAGCCTGTCGCCGGCGCCACGCGCGCCGACGTTATCGATACCGTCTTGGCCCGCGTGGCCGACCATGCCCGTGACATGGCGGAGGATGCACCAGCGAAGGTCGATGCCGTCGTGGTCTATTCCGGGGGGAGTCAACTGCGCGCCCTCGCTAACGATCCGCGGGTCGATACCGTGGAGGTCGCGCCCGCTGACGCCGCATGGGGCTCCTTCGGCGTGCGCCCGCCCGCCAACGTCGGACAGAATGAGAACCGCTAGAACAGCCGAGGAGAAGACATGCGCCTGTTTCCCAACACCACCGAGTGGCCGCCGAACTACCGCTTTGCCTACCTCTTGATGTGGGCGGGCGCGTTCATCGCCTCTGGGGCCGCCATCGCGCAAGGAATCTGGGGAGCGGACAAGCTCACCTTCGGCATTCTCATTGTGGTGGCCATCTACTGCATCGCCATGGCCATCCTCATGCCGCGGTGGGCGCTCAACGCGCGCGAGGAATCCGCCCGGCGCGCCCAGGCTCGTCAAGCGCGCGAAGAGCTGAAGCGCCGTTAGCCCTCTGCGGTGGGTGATGCGTCGGCGGGGTGGAGGCGGGCGCGGCGTCGAGAAGCGCGGCCCATGCGCACCAAGTCCGCCAGGTAGATGATCACCGCCACCCAGATGATGGCAAAACCGATCCAGCGCTCAGTGGACATGTGCTCCTGGGTGACGAACAGTGCCCACAGCATCTGCATGATGGGGGTCATGTACTGCAGCATGCCGAGCGTAGACAGGCGCAGGTGCTTAGCGCCCTGGGCGAAACACAACAGCGGCAGAGCGGTGACGAGGCCGGAGGTAATCAGCAGTGCGATGTGCCCGGGGCCTTCGGTAGTGAAGGTGGATTCTCCCTGTGCCTGGAGGTAGCCCAGGTAGACCAGCGCGAAGGGGAGCATGACCAAGGTTTCCGCGGCCACTGAGCCCATCGAGGAGACCGTGATGCGTTTCTTCAGCAGGCCATAGATTCCGAAGCTGAAGGCCAAGGCCAGCGAATAATAGGGGGCCTGGCCCGTCATAAAGGTCAGCCACAACACCGCGATGAAGGCGATGCTGACCGACGCCACCTGCGCCTTCGTCAGCTTCTCCTTGAGGAAGATAATGCCGAGGGCCACGGAGACGAGCGGGTTAATGAAATAGCCCAGTGCGGCATCGGCCACGTGATCGCTGTTGATGGCGATGACATAGGTACCCCAGTTGATGGTGATGGCCACGCCGCAGGCGAACATCCACCCCCAGGTGCGCAAGCTGAATGCGCGGAGCTCGCGCCAGCCACCAGTCACCAGCAGCATTGCGGTGACGAGAACCGCAGTCCACACGATGCGGTGGGCCAAGATCTCAAACGGGCTGGCGGGGCGCAGCAGCGGGAAGAACGCTGGGAAGAAGCCCCACATGAGATAGGCGGCAATAGTGTAGAACATTTAAGAAAATGTACCTTAACGAGGACCTACGGGCGAAGTTTGACGGCCCCGCTAAGATGAGCCGCATGGCCAAAAACTCCTCCTTCGTCCATCTGCACAACCACACCGAATTCTCCATGCTGGATGGCATGGCCAAGGTGGACATGTTGGCGGATGAGGTTCTCCGCCAAGGCATGCCGGCAGTCGGTATGACCGACCACGGCAACATGTATGGATCCAATGCCTTCTATCAAAGGATGACCAGCGCTGGTATTAAACCCATCATCGGCATCGAGGCCTACCTGGCTCCTGAGTCACGTTTCAACAAGAAGCGCGTGCTGTGGGGAACCCCGGACCAGAAGCGCGATGACGTTTCCGCCTCCGGTGCTTACCTGCACCAGACCATGCTGGCGGAGAATGAAACCGGGCTGCGCAACCTGTTCAAGCTTTCCTCCTTGGCTTCCTACGAGGGCCAGTTGGGTAAGTGGCCGCGCATGGACGCGGAGCTTATTGCCGAGCACGCCGAAGGCATCATCGCGACCACCGGCTGCCCCTCCGGCGACGTGCAGACCCGCCTGCGCTTGGGCCAGTTCAACGAGGCTCTCGAGGCTGCCGCGATGTGGCAGGACATCTACGGCAAGGACAACTTCTTCCTGGAGCTCATGGACCATGGGCTGGACATCGAGAAGCGCACGCGCGACGGCCTGCTGGAGATCGGCCGCAAGCTGGACTTGCCGCCGTTGGTGACCAATGACTGCCACTACGTGCTGGAGTCCCAAGCCCCGGCGCACGAGGCCATGCTGTGTGTGCAGACCGGTAAGACGTTCATGGACCCGGATCGCTTCAAGTTCGACGGCACCGGCTACTACATCAAGTCCGCCGCGCAGATGCGCGAACTGTGGGATCACATGGTGCCGGAGGCCTGCGATAACACCCTGTGGATTGCGGAGCGCGTGCAGGACTACGGTGCGATTTGGGAGGAGCACACCCACGATCGCATGCCGATTGCCGACGTCCCCGAGGGCCACACCCCAACCTCCTGGCTGACCCACGAGGTGATGGAAGGACTGAAGGATCGCTTCAACGGTGGGGATGTGCCGCAGGAGTACATCGATCGCGCTGAGTACGAGATCAGCGTCATCGATATGAAGGGCTACCCCTCTTACTTCCTCATCGTGGCCGAGCTCATCAAGCACGCGCGGTCCATCGGCATTCGCGTCGGTCCGGGTCGTGGTTCGGCGGCCGGTGCACTCGTGGCCTACGCGTTGACCATTACCAACATTGACCCCATCGAGCACGGCCTGCTCTTCGAGCGATTCTTGAACCCGGAGCGTCCGTCCGCACCGGATATCGATATCGACTTCGATGATCGCCGCCGTGGTGAAATGATTACTTACGCCGCCGAACGCTGGGGCGAGGACAAGGTTGCCCAGGTGATCACCTTCGGCACCGTGAAGACCAAGCAGGCCATTAAGGACTCCGCCAAGGTGCACTTTGGCCAGCCGGGATTCCAGATGGCGGACCGCATCAACGGTGCCCTCCCGCCTGCCATCATGGCCAAGGACATCCCGCTCGCCGGCATCATGGACCCCGAGCACGAGCGCTATTCGGAGGCGACCGAGGTCCGGCAGATGATTGAGACCGACCCGGACGTCAAGAAGATTTATGAGACCGCACGCGGCCTCGAGGGTGTGGTCCGCCAGGCCGGCGTGCACGCCTGCGCGGTGATTATGGCCTCGGTGCGGCTGATGGACCACATCCCGATGTGGAAGCGCCCCGCCGACGGCGCCTACATCACCGGCTGGGACTACCCGGCCTGTGAGGCCATCGGCCTGCTGAAGATGGACTTCTTGGGTCTGCGCAACCTGACCGTGATCGGTGACTGCCTGGAAAACATCAAGAAAAACCGCGGCGAGGAAGTTCACCTAGAGGACCTCCATGCCGACGACCCGAATGCCTCAAAGGTCTATGACCTGCTCTCGCGCGGCGATACCCTGGGCGTGTTCCAGCTCGACTCGGGCGGCATGCAGGAGCTGCTCAAGCGTATGAAGCCGACGGGCTTTAAGGACATCGTGGCGTCGCTGGCGCTCTACCGTCCGGGCCCGATGGGTGTGAACGCCCACTGGGATTACGCGGACCGCAAGAACGGCCGCAAGGAAATTACCCCAATTCACCCCGAGCTGGAGGAGCCGCTCAAGGAGATCCTCGATGAGACCTACGGTCTTATCGTGTACCAGGAGCAGATCATGCGTATCTCGCAGAAGGTGGCTAACTACACCGCCGGCGAGGCAGATGGCTTCCGTAAGGCCATGGGTAAGAAGAAGCCGGAAGTCCTGGCCCAGCAGTATGACAAGTTCTGGGGCGGCATGAAGGACAATGGCTACTCCAAGGAAGCCATGGACGCTCTGTGGGGCACCATTGAGCCCTTCGCCTCCTACGCGTTTAACAAGTCCCACGCCGCCGGTTACGGGTTGGTGTCCTTCTGGACGGCCTACCTGAAGGCCTATTACGCGCCGGAGTACATGGCCGCGCTGCTGACCTCGGTGGGTGACAAGAAGGATAAGTCCGCTATCTACCTGGCCGACTGCCGCCACCTGGGCATCCGCGTGCTCTCCCCGGACGTCAATGAGTCCCAAGAAACCTTCCAGGCCGTGGGCGAGGATATCCGCTTCGGCATGGGCGCTATCCGCAACGTCGGTGGGGAAGTGGTGGATTCCATCGTGAAGACCCGCCGTGAGAAAGGCGCCTTTACGTCCTTCTCCGATTACCTGGAGAAGATCGAGCTGGCGGCGTGTTCAAAGCGCGTGACCGAATCCCTCATCAAGGCCGGAGCCTTCGATTCCCTGGAACACCCGCGCAAGGGCCTCATGCTCATCCACGAGGATGCCGTGGATTCGGTGCAGACTACCAAAAAAGCAGCCGACAAGGGCCAATTCGACCTCTTCGCTGGCTTTGGCGGTGGTGATGAACAGGGCGACTCTGTCTCCGCCTTCGCTATCGATATCCCAGATGAGAACTGGGATCGAAAGCACGAGCTGGCCTTGGAGAGGGAGATGCTCGGCCTGTATGTGTCCGGCCACCCACTCGATGGCTTCGAGGAAGCCCTCAACGCGCAGACCGACACCCCGATTACGAAGATCCTCAACGGTGAAGTCGGCAACGGGCAGGAGCTGGTGATCGGCGGCATTATCTCGGGCGTCGACAGGCGCTTTTCCAAGCGCGATGGCTCGCCCTGGGCCATCGTCAGCATCGAGGACCATAACGGCGCCCAAGTGGATATCCTCGTGTTCAACCAGGTGTACTCGCTGGTGGCCCCGCAGATTGCGGAAGACAACATCATCTTGGCCAAGGTTCAGGTGAAGATTCGCGATGAGCGCATGTCCCTGTTCTGCTCCGATATCCGCGTTCCCGATTTGGGGCCGGGCAACGGTGCTGGGCTGCCGCTGCGACTGACCATGCGCACCGATCAGTGCACGATGGACAACATTGCGCGGCTCAAGCAGGTCTTGGTCAACAACAAGGGTGAGTCCGACGTGTACCTCACGCTTGTCGACGGCGAAGAGTCCACCATGATGGTCCTCGGCGAACATCTGCGTGTGGAGCGCTCCAGCAACCTCATGGGTGATCTCAAGGCGACGATGGGCGCCGGCATCCTTGGGTGAGCCCACGTGTTGGGGCCACGTGCTGAATAAAAGTGCAGAATGAAGCGGGCCGTGCTTCGTACGTGGGTTACGCTAGACAGCACAGTCTAGTTGAAAGGGAATGTACCTCCTATGGTCAATAAGATCCGCACCACCCACGTCGGCTCACTGCCACGCACCAAGGAGCTGCTGGAGGCTAACCTCGAGCGTTCTGCCGGCACCATCTCCGATGAGAAGTTCCACGAGATTCTTCAGCGCTCGGTCGCTGACGTGGTCAAGCGCCAGGTTGATCTCGGTATCGACATCATCAACGAGGGCGAGTACGGCCACATCACCTCCGGCGCTGTGGACTATGGCGCCTGGTGGAACTACTCCTTTACCCGCCTGGGTGGTTTGACCATGACGGACAAGGACCGCTGGGAAATCGGTGACAAGATCCGCTCCGAGCCGGGCAAGATTCGCCTTTCCTCGATGAAGGATCGCCGCGACCGCGCACTGTTCGCCGAGGCTTACAACGATCCGGATTCGGGTATCTTTACCGGCCGCAAGAAGGTAGCTAACCCGGAGTTCACCGGCCCGGTTACCTACATCGGTCAGGAGCAGGTCGAAGCAGACGTAAAGCTGCTTGCCGACGCCCTCCCCGAGGGCACCGAAGGCTTCGTCGCCGCCCTGTCCCCGGGCGCTGCGGCACGTCTGCCCAACAAGTACTACGAGGATGAAACCGACCTTGTTCGCGCCTGTGGTGAGGCGCTCAAGGTGGAGTACAAGGCCATCACCGATGCCGGCCTGACCGTGCAGTTCGACGCCCCGGACTTGGCTGAGGCTTGGGATTCGGTGGTTCCGGAGCCGACCGTAGAGGACTTCCAGGCATTCCTGCGCGAGCGCATCGACATCCTCAATGAGTCCATCAAGGACATCCCGCGCGAGCAGACCCGTCTGCACATCTGCTGGGGTTCCTGGCACGGCCCGCACGTGACGGATATTCCGTTCGCGGACATCATTGAAGAGATCCTGCAGGCCAAGGTCGGCGGCTTCTCCTTCGAGGGCGCCTCGCCGCGCCACGCGCACGAGTGGCGCGTGTGGCAGGACCACAAGCTTCCGGAGGGCACCGTCATCTACCCGGGCGTGATTTCGCACTCCACGAACGCCGTGGAGCACCCGCGCCTGGTGGCGGATCGCATCATCCGCTTCGCAGAACTGGTGGGCCCCGAAAACGTCATCGCCTCGACGGATTGCGGCCTCGGCGGGCGCCTGCATCACCAGATCGCGTGGGCAAAGCTGGAGTCCCTCGTCGAAGGCGCACAGATCGCCACGGAGGAACTGTTCTAACCCGTCGCCGGGGCTGGGGCGCGCAAATGCTCTAGCGCGCGGTCCCGTCCGAGGGCGAAATAAATAGGCGCGAACCACACTTGGTTCGCGCCTTTGAGATCGTGCGGTAGGAACTATTCCTCAGCCGCGTCGGCCTCTTCCTTCTTCTTGGTGTTATCCCAGTAGAAACCGTGGCTCTTGAGGAAGGCACGCAGGTCGTTGAGGACAGCCGGGTTGGACTGCGCGACCGCGGCCAGCAGGTTGATGCCGACGGAGAGTAACGCAGCCGCGCCACCGATCCACGCAAAGACCTCCTCGGCCGTGTCATTGGGCCGTGCAGACTGTACCCAGTCCGGCATCTCGTCCCACTCCTTCTCCAGCTCAGCGTCCTTTTCTTCCTGGACGCAGTCCGGCACTTCCGGCATACCGGAGGAACCATAACCGTTAAGGATGCCGAGTCCGAGCTCCTTCGGCCCCATGAAGGACGAGCCCGCAGTGTCATCGGCCACCGCGTTTTCGTGCTCCTCGCGCGCCTTGCGCACCGCATCCGCGCACTCCTCGGAGAGGCCGGAGGTATTGGTGTGACCGATGTTCATCGAGCTTCCGCCAGTGGAGCTCTGACCGTTCTGTCCGCTCTGGCTCTGCGCGGCGGGCTGAGCGCTACCAGAAGCGTCGTCGGCTGCAGCCAGCGGAGTTACCAGGGCCATGGTCGTGGTGCACACAGCGATCAGGGAGGTTGAAAGGCGCATAATCAGAGGGTTCTCCTTGGGAAGGGATGCGAGGGGATGAGAAAAAGGGGGAGGGCTTGGTGCAAGCCCATTTCAATGTAGCAGCCCTCCCCGTGAGCGCGGTAGGGGCTAGAGGAACTTCTCCAGCTGCTCGCGCAGCGGTGCTGGGGCCAGGCTGAGAACCGTTTCACGGATACCCGGGGCACGCAGCAGACCTACGGCAGCGGCTAGGGCGGCGACGACACCGATGACAGAACCAGCGATGATGGCCGCGGTGGATGGGCGGGAGCTCTGGCCGTCCTTGTTCTGGCCGTCCTGGTCCTGCGAGTCATCGCCAGGGTTCTCATCCGGATTCTCGTCCGGCTTCTCCTCGTCGTCCTTGTCGCCAGCGAGGAGATCCTTCACGGAGTAGACGGTCGTGGTTCCGGATACCTCGTTGCCGACGATGAGCAGGTACTCGCCGTTGGGGGAGTCCGCCTTGTCGACGAAGGCAAAGCCCTCCGGGCCTAGGTCGCCGGCAGCAGCGGACTCGTCGGTGGAGAAGTCGCGGTTGTTGACGTAGGTAACGAAGGAAGAGTTAGCAGGGTCGGTGACGTCGTAGACAAAGATGCCGCCGACGCGCTCCGCGCCGATGAAGGCGTATGTGCGATCTCCCACGGTGCCGATGGTGAGAGCCTCGGGCTCGGGGCCCTTGTTGTCGGAGCGGTCATCAAACTCGGCGCTCTCATTATCGGCGTTGTGGTGGAACACGCCCGGCTCGTTGAGCTCGGCGGTGATCTTTTCGAACTCGGCACCGGAGTCGAAGACAACGTTGCCCTCCGCGTCGTAGATGCTAAAGGAACGGGAGCCGTAAGCATAAAGCTCGTCGAAGCAGCCCTTCTCTTCGTTCCAGCCAGAGGCGTTGCTCAGCTTCAGGTTGCCGGCTTCCTTCTTGTCGGCGAGCTTGTCCAGGTCGACGTCGCCAAGCGCGCCCTCGCACACCTTGCCATCCTCGACCACGTCCTTGAGCTCCACCTCATCGGTGTAAACGCCGGAACCGCCGTCCTTCTCCTCCACACCCCATTCGCGGGCGTCGCCCTCGTTCGCGGTGGCGAAGTAGGTGTGGCCGCCAGCGGTGAAGGCACCGATGGAATCGGGCATGGACAGACCCTTAACCGGGATGGTGCGCAGCTCCGCCTTGTCATCCTTGTTCGAGGGGTCCAGCGGGACTGTCGAGTGATCCGCAATGTGTGCAGGCAGAATCTTTTCCACGGTGGCGGACTCGATGTCAATGACACCGATGGCGTTGGCCTCCTGCAGCGTTACAAAGGCCTTGCCGTCCTGGGAGGTGATGTACTCCGGCTCGAAGTCGATAGAGGGCTTGGAATCGTGGCCGGAGGGGCCGAAGACGCGCACGCCCTCCGGCAGAGGCTGACCGTCGAAGGCTGTGAAGTCGGCGATACGGGCGTCCGCTTGGGTTGGAGCCTCAACACCCTCCGGCAGCTTAATGACGGAGACGGAACCTTCCGGGTCCGTGACGTAATCGGTGCCCTCGGCGTTGAGCTCGTTCGAGGGCTCGCCCTCATTGGCGAGGAGAGCGTAGCCACCATCGGCGGTGATGTGGACGTTATCCGGCAAAGCGCCCACCATCACGCGCCCTAATTCGGCGGTCGCCAAGTCCTCGGCCGCGGCGTTGAAGAACAGTGCTTCGCCCTCCTCGGTCTTGTCCGCTTGCTGGACGGCGGCCACAGCCAGGCCATCGGGGCGCACGGCCACGGAGTTGATTTCCTTGCCCTCGCCAGCAGAAATGGAACCGATGAGCGTGAGCTTGGTCGGATCCGAAGCATCGAGGACATCAATCTGGCCCGCATGCGCGTTGACGGTGAGAATGCGCTTGGAGGCCGGGTGGAAGGCCACGATCTCTGCGGCGGACTCTTCGTAGACCCCAGACTCATAGGTGCCAATCGGGGTGACCTTGAGGTTAGCGTCGGCAGCAGAGTGTTCGATGACATTCTCTACAATCGCAGCCGAGGAAGTCGGTACAGCCAGGCTAAGGCACGTGGCGGTCGCAGCGCACAGGGTGAGGGAGCGGCGGGAGATAGAACGAGACATGCAGAAAGACTCCTTGTTGCGAGACGAAAAGATTCCGCACCACCGTACGTTTTGCCCCTAGAGCTTTTGGGGAACAGTAAGTTGCGGCCAAGCGAGATCTGGGTAAACGTTCGGTGAACCGGTCGATTGCTAGGTAATGTGCGACGCGTGGAGGGCGGGGCGCTAAAATAAGCCACCATGACAACCATCCCGCAAGACTTCGAGCCTATCCACGCCTCTGATATCCAACTGGCCCAATCGCGAATTAGCTCGGAGATTGCCCCCACTCCGCTGCAGTACTGCCCGCGCCTGTCCCAAGAGACAGGCTATGAGGTGTACCTGAAGCGCGAAGACCTGCAGGATGTGCGCTCCTACAAGATCCGCGGGGCTATTTACGGCATGTCAAACCTCAGCGAAGAGCAGCGCACGCAGGGGATAGTTACCGCCTCGGCGGGAAATCATGCCCAGGGCGTCGCCTACGCCTGCCGCACCATGGGAATCCACGGCAAGATCTACGTGCCGGAACCTACCCCGAAGCAAAAACGCGACCGCATCCTGGTTCACGGTGGTGATTTCGTGGAGTTGGTGGTCACCGGCGCTAACTTCGACGAGGCAGCAGCTGCCGCGCACGCGGATGCCGCCGAGCGCGGCGCCTTCTTCATCGAGCCTTTCGACTCGCGCGATACCGTCACCGGTCAGGGAACTGTGGCCGCGGAAATCGTGTCCCAGCTGTCCTCGATGGGCAAGTCCTTGGATACCGTGGTGGTCCCCGTGGGCGGCGGCGGACTCATTTCCGGCATCACCTCTTACCTCGCCGATATGGCCCCGCGCACCGCGGTGGTGGGCATTGAGCCGGCCGGGGCAGCGTCGCTGAGCGCTGCGTTTGCGGCCGGTGAGCCGGTGACCCTGGAGACCGTCGATCCTTTCGTCGACGGTGCTGCCGTCAAGCGCATCGGCGAGCTGCCTTTCAAGATTCTGGAAGCCAACCAGGGCCGCCTGCACCATGACATCGTCTCGGAAGGCGCCGTGTGCACGGAACAGCTCGCGCTGTACCAAAACGAGGGCATCATCGCCGAACCTGCCGGCGCGCTGAGCGTGACCGGTCTGCGCACGCTCAACCTGCAGCCGGGCTCAACGGTGGTCTGCGTGATTTCCGGCGGCAATAATGACGTGCTTCGCTATGCCGAAATCATGGAGCGCTCCCTGGTGCACCGCGGACTCAAGCACTACTTCCTGGTGAACTTCCCGCAGGAGCCAGGCCAGCTGCGCCACTTCCTGCAGGATGTTCTCGGCCCTGAAGATGACATCACGTTGTTCGAGTACCTCAAGCGCAACAACCGCGAGACCGGCGCCGCGCTGGTGGGTATCGAGTTGGGGAGTGCCGCAGGTATCGACGGACTGCTGGAGCGAATGGAGAAATCGAAGCTCAACTGCCAGCAGCTTCAGCCCGGCACGCCTGAGTACGACTTCCTCGTCGCATAATGCTGGAGAGCTATCAGCGCCCCGCCGCCGGTGAGATTGTCGAGCACGAGATTGAGATCAAGCGCTCGCGGTTTATCACCCTCATAGGCCGCGCCACGACGGAAGCGGAAGCACGCACGCTTATCGACGGCGCCCGCGACCGCTTCCCTGACGCCCGCCACCACTGCTCGGCCTACATCTACCACGTTGACGGCTCGAATCCAGTGGAGCGCTCCTCCGATGATGGCGAGCCCTCCGGCACGGCGGGCAAGCCGATGCTCGATGTTCTGAAGGGCTCCGGACTGCTCGATATCTGTGCGGTCGTGGTGCGCTACTTCGGCGGTATCAAGCTGGGCGCGGGCGGGCTCGTGCACGCCTATGGAGGTGCCGTCAGCGAGACGATGGAGCAGGTTGAGCCCGTCACGCGTGCCTTGCGCGAGCTCTATACCGTCGAGGTTTCGCACGCGGAGGCCGGGCGGCTGGAGGCGGAGTTGCGCAACCGTGGCGTGGACATGGTGGATACCGCCTACGGCCAGGCGGTGACCTTCACCGTGTCTGTGGAGCCCGGCGGCAAGGAGGAACTCGCGGCGACGCTCGCGGCGCTGACCCAGGGCGAGGCAGAACCGAAGGAAGCTGGAACTGCCTGGGTCGAGCTTTCAGGCCGCTAGCTTCTGTCCATGTAGAATAAGCCCCATGACTATGCAGCGACGCCCCAACAACCCCATTGAGCAACGCAAGCAAGCCGTGCGCACCCACGCCCGCAACGGAGCTATCTGCGTCGTGGGCGGCGTCGCCGGCGGTGTCCTCTTGGGTTGGACGCTCACCGGTTTCTGGACTTTCATGGCGATTGGCCTCATCGTTGCCGTGGTGGGTGGAGGGTACAACTGGATTAAAATCCAGAAGATCGTGAACGAGAACCACAACTTTTAAGAACCTATGGTGAATCAGCCCGACGGGCGGCCCGTGCGCATCGATGCCTGGGTCTGGTCCGTGCGCATGTTCAAGACGCGCTCGGAAGCCGCCACCGCCGTGCGCGCCGGGCACGTCAAACTCAACGGCAACGCCACCAAGCCCGCGCAGCAGGTTGTGCCCGGCGACCGCGTGCGCGTGTGGCGCAACCATCACGAGCATGACCTTGAGGTGCTTGCTACCGTGTCCAAGCGCGTCGGCGCCCCGATTGCGCGCACCTGTTACATTGACCATGCCCCGCCGCCACCGCCGAAGGAGTTCATGCCCTCCGTCCCAGTCCGCCCGCGCGGTGCAGGCCGCCCCACGAAGAAGGAGCGCCGGCAGATGGAGAAGTTCCGCGGCGGATTCCGCTAATTATTCCGGAAGTTCTTTAAGGCCTTCAGGCGCGCGTTCAAGCGGCGCTTGCGGTCCCTGCGGTCGCCGGCATCGGCGGTGGCCTCGATGTGTTGGGCGCCGAATTTGTTGAGCAGCAGGTCGTCGATAAGCCTGACCTGGCCTGGGCGGAAGCGGTAGCGCATGGCGTCGTGCACATGGGCGATGGCGTCTTCATCGAGGAGCTGCTTGAGCTGGCTTAGACGATTGATGCCGTTGTTTTCTAAAAGCTCCGCCAGGAAGCGGTAGTGCTCCGAGCGTGAACGCGGAAAGCGGTTACCCAGAATGATGGCGAGGACGCCGGGGAGGGTCTCTGCCGTGATTTCCACGTCATCGTCCGCCTCAGAGCTGGGAGCCTTGAGCGCGGCGATTTCATCGAATTGCTGATCCGCCAGCTCAATGAGGCCTGCGGCGAGCGTAAAGAGCCGATCGACCTGTGGGGAGGGAGGATTCGGACCCTGTTTGTAGCGGATATCGTGTTCGAACTCGGCCCACGCGTGCTGGAGTACGGTGCGAATCTGAATCTCGAAGGTCCAGCCGATATAAGGCTCAAGTTCCTCCAGCGTGGCGGCGCTATCCTCCGATACCGTCAGTACCAAGTGATGGGAGCCATAACCAAAGCCACCGGAAATTCGCGTCTCCGCTGCCTTATCCACTGAGCGAAGCACGGTAAAGGTCTCTCCTAAAACCTCCAGGGCCTCTGGGATAATCGTGGAGTGGAAGACAGTAATCCGCACGCCCAAAACATCGTGAATATCCTCCCACGGGTTCGGATACATGAGCTCGCCGTTCTCTCGACGCTTCTTCGCCTTGGCCTTGAGCGACGGCCATTGTTTTACACGGGTGGCCACGCGGTCGAAGATAATTCCGGCGTCGTTCAGCAAGTCCTCGATGGCGTCGCGGAAGTCTTGCGCCGCGGTGGGGTGCGCGCGTACCCAGGAGTGGTACTGGTTGCCCAGGCGGGACATGGATGATTCAGGCATTGTGAAGAACGTGACTCCTTTCGGCCACGGCAAGAATGACGTGAGGCGTATCTACACCTCGAGAGGGAAGCCGTTAGCCAATACTAGTGGTTGCAGGCTCAGAGGGGGACGATGGCGCGGGCGCAACTCGGCCGCGCGGCAGGCCAGTTCCGTCGCTCGCTGTGGGGAAACGTTCAGCAGCGCGTAGAGGGTGTGCGCATCAGGAACGAGGTAGGTAATACTCGTGGCTTGGCTCAAGCGTTTCAGATGATTATCCAGGATAACGAAGGCCTGCGGATGCGCCAACCACGACGATACGGTGCAGCGATGCACGCGCACCTCGAGGCTGCCTTCAGCGCCGCTGAGACTGTGCTCGGCTGGCCGGGTAAAGAAACGCAGTCCCTGCTGTGTTAACGCGCGGCGTTGAAGATTAAGCGCTGCGGTATCCCACGCTTGGCGCGTAGTCAGGCCCAGATCGTCCAACGCACGCTGGCTCACGCGCTTGGTTTCGGCACCCGTGCCGTGCACCATGGACATCGATAGCGTCCGCGAAAGCTGGATGCGCGCGGGCGAGTCGCCGAAGCCATCATCGCACAGCTTAATTCCGTTGAGCTCTTCGCTCGGGCAGAGCGAAGGGAGTAGGTGATCGACGTGAAGCGAGGTGGGCAGCGCGATGGTCATGTGTTCGTCTCCGTGAAAGGTAGGCTAGTGCGGATTCCTTGCCTTTATTGGACTGTGTCTTGCGCCCACAGGTTCCCACCGGAGAAGAGAAATTTCACCGCGCGCTAGAGCCTGGATGCCCTAGCGCGCTAGCGCCTTTTACTGCCTAGAACGGTGGGGCTTCGTCGAGCTGCAGTTCCTCTAAGAGCTTGTCGGACTGCCAGATGGCGATGTCCTGGCCGTTGCTTTGCAGCTCTTCGGCACGCTTTTCCTTCGACGTCTTGGTGGCCCACTGGCCCACGACGAGGATGGTGGTCTTCTTCGTGACGTTTTTGCCTACCTGGCCGCCGCGCTCAGCGATCTTGGACCACAACAAGCCCTTGTCGAAAGGCTCAAAGTCACCGGTGAGGGTGACATTCTGGCCAAACAACGCGCCTTCCGGGTCGGCATCGGGGTTCGGATCCGGGATGGTGTCCGGGGTGGACACGGACTGCCACGGGGCCGGCCCGCGGCGCTCTTGCGAGGAGGAGCGCTTCTTCTGAGCACCCGAGGTAGCACCCGCCATGCGGGTGTTGTCGCGGAAATCTGTACCTGCGCCTAGGTCTGCTGCGGAAAGCGGTGCGGTGTTGGCGCGGAGGACAGGGATAACCGAATCCTCGCTTAAGGTTCCCAGTGCAAACTCGCGGGTAGAGAACAATTCCTCGATGGAACCGGAGTGGCCAAAACGTTGAGCCAAGGCACTGACAATTTCCCCAGCGGCGCGGGCATCCGCCGTGGCCTCGTGGTGCTGAAAATCTTCGGCGCCAATGTAGGAGGCAACGGTGGGAAGCTTATGGTTGGCCACGTCGATAACGCCGGCGCGGGAGGCGTCGCGAGCCAGCGCTAGCGAACATGCTAGGCGCACTTCTGGGACTGGAGCCGCCGCCTTCTGGAGGCCACTGCGCAAAGCGGTGGAATCGAATTGCGCGTTGTGGGCGACCAACGTGTCGGAACCGAGGAACTCGAAGAGCTCGGCAGCGGCGTCCGCGAAGGGGGAAGCGCCGGCGACGTCGTCTGCTGTGATGCCGTGGATACTGATGTTGACATCGTCGAAGTGCTCCAGACCCGGCGGGGGAGTACACAGCCACGTGCGGGACTCAGTTTCTTCACCATCGCGGAAGCGGACCGCTCCGATTTGGCAGACCGAACCCCAGTTGTCGTTAGCGGTTTCCACATCGACAGCGGTGAAATTCAGTCCGTCGACTCGGCTGCTGGTCGCCGGCGCTTCGCCGCGGAGGGCGGCCTTGACCGCCTGAGCGAAGGCCTCCGCGTCCTGGCCTGGGGCGAAGCGGATGACCGTGTCCCCAGCATTCCCCGCAGCATCGACCGTGCCGCGCACCACGACCTGCCCGAAGCCCGTGGCCGTTGGCGCCGTGCACTCCACGCTCGTGGCATCGGCCATCGAGAGAGCCTCGTGGGCCGGTGCGCCGAGGGACGCAGCAAGCTGGGAGCGGCGGAACGTGAGGGCATCGGCGGTGACATCAATGACAGCGCCATGGGCGGTATAGGACACAGATTCCTTTCAGGACAGGGGAGCAGAGCGTAGGTGGTAAAGGAGCAGTCTAGTTCTCGTCTGCTCCGGCGGACTCATCGCTGTCATCGAAAACCGGCGGCTCGGTCTGGCGGAGGATGAGCGACGTGCGCGGTTGCACCACGATGGATCCCTCAGCCGCGATGAGCTTTTCTTCATCTGGGTAGCCACCGGAGTCAGACGTATCCACGATGAGGCGCCAGCTAGCACCCAAGTCCTTCTTCGGCAGAGTGAACTCGATCTCCTCGTGGTGAGCGTTGAAGATCATGATGAAGGAATCATCCGTGATGCGCTCACCCCGGGCAGTCGTCTCCGTAATCGCGTTGCCGTTGAGGTAGACCATAAGCGCCTTACCGAACTCAAAGTCCCAGTCTTCAGGGGTCATCAGCTTGCCGGAGGGAACCAGCCACGCAATATCTCGGTCTTTCACCTCAGAACCGAAGGGGCCGCCGGCCAAGAAACGCTGGCGACGGAACACCGGGTGGTTCTTGCGGATATTAATCAGGCGCTTGGTAAAGCCGTGCATGGCGATGTTCTTCTCTTGCTCCAACATCGACCAATCGATCCACGAAATCTCGTTGTCTTGGCAGTACACATTGTTGTTGCCGCCCTGGGTGCGGCCCAGCTCATCGCCGTGGCACAGCATCGGGGTGCCCTGGGACAGCAGAAGGGTGGTGAGGAAGTTACGCACCTGGCGGCGGCGAAGCTTCTTAATCTCTTCGTCGTCAGTGGGGCCCTCCACACCGTGGTTCCAGGAGCGGTTGTGGGATTCACCGTCGCGGTTGTCTTCCCCGTTGTCGGCATTGTGCTTTTCGTTGTAGGAGACCAAATCACGCAGCGTGAAGCCATCGTGCGCGGTGATGAAATTGATGGACGCGGTGGGGCGGCGGCCGTTGTTGGCGTAGAGGTCGGAAGATCCGGTAAGGCGCGAGGCAAACTCGCCCATCGTCGACGGCTCGCCGCGCCAAAAGTCACGGACGGTATCGCGGTACTTGCCGTTCCACTCGCTCCAAATGGGCGGGAAGTTACCAACCTGGTAGCCGTTATGGCCCACGTCCCAGGGCTCGGCGATGAGCTTGACCTTGGAAACCACCGGATCTTGCTGGACTAGATCGAAGAAGGTAGCCAGCTTGTCGACGTCATCAAGCTCGCGCGCCAGGGTGGAAGCCAGGTCGAAGCGGAAGCCGTCGACGCGCATTTCCGTTACCCAGTAGCGCAGCGAATCCATGATCAACTGGAGGGAGTGCGGGTGGCGGACATTAAGAGAGTTACCGGTGCCGGTGTAGTCCATGTAGTGCTCGGGGTTGTCATCAACCAACCGGTAATAGGCGTGGTTATCAATGCCGCGGAAAGCAATGGTCGGACCCATGTGGTTGCCCTCGGCGGTGTGGTTGTAGACAACGTCGAGGATGATTTCGATGCCGGCCTCGTGGTAGGCGCGAACCATGGCCTTGAACTCGGCGACCACCTCGCCGGGCTTCTTGGCGTAGGCATAGTCCGCATGGGGCGCGAAGAAACCGAAGGTGTTATAGCCCCAGTAGTTGCGCAGCCCCAGCTGGCGCAGGCGATCATCCTGCAGGAACTGGTGGACTGGCAGCAGCTCGACGGCTGTCACACCCAGGTCCTTGAAGTAGTTGATGATGGCCGGGTGTGCCATGCCGGCATAGGTTCCGCGCAGCTCCTCCGGAACATCCGGGTGCGTCATCGTCATGCCCTTGACGTGGGCTTCGTAGATGATGGTCTCGTTATCCGGCGTGTGGGGGCGGTTGTCGCCGTGCCACTCGAAGAAGGGATTAATCACCACCGACAGCATTGTGTGGCCTAGGGAATCATCGTCGTTGCGTCCGGTGCCGGGCTCGTCCGCGAAGATATCGTAGGAGTACAGAGAGGCATCGCCATCAAAGTCACCGTCGAAGGCGCGAGCATAAGGATCGACAAGAAGTTTTGAGGGATCGCAGCGCAGGCCATGTTCTGGTTCATAAGGGCCATGGATGCGGTAGCCATAGCGCTGCCCCGGGCTGACGTTGGGAAGGTAGGCATGCCAGACGTGGGCGGTGATCTCGGTCAGTTCAATGCGTTCTTCGTTGCCGTTGTGATCGATGAGGCAGAGCTCGACCTTCTCGGCGATCTCGGAAAAGATAGCAAAATTAGTACCGGCCCCATCGAAGGTGGAGCCGAGTGGGGAGGGGGAACCAGGCCACACCTGGCGAGATGGCGTTATATCAGCACGGGTCTCAGTCATGAGGCTTAGTTTAGTCAATTCCGCTGCATGCGATCGGTTCACAGCGTGCGTAAACCCGCGACCATGAGTTCTGCGGCGCGCACCAAGGTGTCAACGCCTGACACAGCATTCGACGCTGAGGGAGCTGCGCTTGGTGACGCCCCACTGAGCTGTTCTCGGGATTGCTCCATGAAGGTCGCTCCCAGGACGTAATGGATGAGAGCGCGGGCGGCGACGCCACTATCCTCCGGTGATGCCCCGGGGGCTTCCCGCTTCAACGCGGAGGTGAAAAGCTCCTCCAAGTCAGAACTTGCTGAGGATTCGGGGAAAGCGGCACCTGCTATGGCGACTTCGGCGCCGTCGCGCCAGCGTGTGAGTTCCCCATGAAGGGAGCTGACCAGCTCCGTTGTGGTCTCTCCTGTAACGGGGGAGAGGATCTCGGAGGTCATTGCGGCGATGAGCGATTGCTTATTGGCCACATGCCAGTACAGCGCGCCGGGAGCAACGCCGAGGTTGGTGGCAACACGGCGCATGGTGACATCGGCGAGCCCGTAGCGTGTCAAGAGCTCGAGGGCGGTGGAAACGATAGCGTCGCGAGAAAGGTGCACAACAACCCACTCTACGCGGCGCGGAAAAACACCAAGCGTGGCTCACAGGAAGCTTCAAGGTGAAGTGTAGGGTTTATACAATCATGCCTTGTTAGGGTTATGTGAAGTGCCCAAGGGCAACTGCCACGCCCAGCGTGGTTTTACTATCGCTCTCTATAGATATTAGGAGTTATCCCTTGTCTTTTCTGACACCTGCCAAGAAGTCCCTCGTCGCTGTTGCGCTCGTCGCGCCGCTCTCCTTGGCTGCTTGCGGTTCCGATGATGAGAACGCTACCGATACCGCTTCCTCCGCGGTGAAGACCACCACCACGACGGAGTCCAAGGACAAGACCTCCGAGGGGCAGTCGAAGGAGAAGGATTCTGAAAAGAAGGAGGGAGACGAAAAGAAGGAAGGCGAAGAGAATAAGGACGGCGAGAACGCCGATCCGAAGCCGGAAGGGGAGAACCCCGAGGGCGGCGAAAACCAGGCCATGGCTAACCCCTTCGAGAACGGTGTGGATCCGTTCCAGAGCATGCCGAAGGTTGAGCCGGTCCAGGGTGAGGCTGCAAGCCAGGAAGACATTGACGGCATCAATGGTCTGGTCCGTGGCATGTACGAGCAGCAGACCATGCGTTCCTTCGTGAAGTACCTCCCGGAGCACACCTGCGCTGAAGTGCGCAACGACCCGAACTCCGGCCTTGACCAGGTGGACTACAACCAGGTTCCGGATGTTCCGATGGACCAGCTCAAGGACATGATGGCGGCAGCTGGCCAGGACACCTCGCAGATGGAAGGCTTTGACTGGTCCAAGACCGGTGTTGAGTCCATCAACGATGTCGTGGTCAACGGTGACGATGCATCCGCAACCGTGAACGTCAACACCAGCAAGGGCATGGACAGCTCCACCATGCGCTTCAAGCGTGAGAACGGCAACTGGACCTTCTGCGGCTAGAACATATCGTGCCTGCACTGCGTGCACCTAGCTTTCGCATACCCCGCGCCATCGGATTTGGTGCGGGGTTGCTCGCGTTAGCGCTCCTCGGGTTTTCTGTGGCCGGCGCCGCGTGGGGGCTGTGGCGTCCTGCCCTGAAGGGGCACCGGGTTGATGATGGCGGCTACGCCCTGCGCAACGTCGCTAACGTTCAGTTTGATTCCTACATCACTTTTGTACTCATTACCGGTGCCCTGGGTATGGCGTTGGGGCTTATTGCCTATCGGCGCGGCGAGCGCTACCGCGGCGTCGGGGTATTGCTGTGGGTAGCCCTGGCTTCCTTGGCTGGCGCGGCGTCGTTCTACGTCTTTGGTGGAGCTACCGCAACGAGTATCCCGGACGATCCCGGGGAAATTGTGGAGTTCGTGCCGAAATTCTCGCCCGGCATCGCCTGGCTCGTGGGGCCGTTCATGGCCATGTTTACGTACTGGTCCGCAGTATTTGTCAATCCTCCTCGTGCCGTGGACGACGAAGAAGCGGAGGCAATGGCGGCTGAGGCAGAGGCTCCTTAGGGCCAAGCGACGGGGGAGGAGCCCACAGCATCGCGTGAAATGTCATCGATGCCGTGGAGGACGTGTTTGATGCCGCGGCCTAGGGCGGTGATCAGTTGGGCGTCGGAAAGCCCAGCGCCCGTCATAACGGCGTAGTCAATGCGCACCTGCAAGCCATCGACGTTGGAGTGGCAGAAGGCAGAAGCCGAGTGGTTGGTGCGGTTCCAGTCATTGCAGATGAGGAAAATTTTGGAGAATTCGCTGCCTGGGAGGTTGGGATCCCAATGGCCTTTAATGATGAGGCTCGGCCCAGAGTCGATAGCGAAGGCAAAGAGGACATCGTTTATCCACGCGTAGACGGCCTCTTCCGCATCTGCTTGGAAACGCGTAATACCGAGGGCGGGTAAAAGCTCCCCGAGACGAGCGGTATCGACTGTGCCGACGGGGCCGTCGAGCTCTATCTGTTCTTCCGGAGCCGCCGGGCGGGGAAGCGTCAAGACGGGGAAATAATCCGCTAATTCCTCAAGGCAGGCCGCCGCGTTGTGCAGCGCAGGGATGACAGAGGCGGAGAGCTGGGCCGCCGTGGGTTTCTGGTGCACGACGAGGAAGGAATGGCCCCACACCTCGACCTCGGTCGGGGAGGAATAATTGAGCACGAGCTGCGGCGAAAGACAATCGTGGTTCCAGTCGTTGACGAACTCGCTGAGCGCGGGGATATCGCCGAAGCCCAAGACCCCGTGGTGGGTGGTGCAGAAACGTAAAATGGGCTCGCCCTCGGTATCCATAAAGGCGCGGGTCTCCCCGAGCGGCGGATGGGGGAAGAGGAGTTCGTGCGCGCTGACCCGGATGCAGTGGAGGCTTTCGCGGTGCGCGAGGTGCTCCACACGGGCAAGCAGATCCGAGGTGGAGTGGCTGTCATTACCTTCGGCGCCGTTGCTCATCTCGCCGCCTCCCTTCGCCGAGTCGGGGTGCCGGAACGTGTTAGTAGTGACACATTCTATAACCTGCACCTGCCAGCTCGCTGGCTTTTTGGCACGGGTATAGTAATGGGAAGGTATAGAAACCGCTGCATATTATGCGGCTGTATATTATGAAAAGGGCTTGAGCATGCTACGAACCATTGACCTGCGCGGAGAGACTCTCACCACCTCCCGCCTGCGCCGAGTATTGCCGCGAGGCGGAACCGATGTTTCCTCAGTCATGGACATTGTTATCCCCATGGTGAACAAGGTGCGAGAAGGTGGTGTTGCGGCGGCCCTCGACTTTGGTGAGAAATTCGATGGCATCCGCCCCGCCGCGGTGCGGGTCCCGCATGAGGAGCTCGAGAAGGCGGCCCAAGAACTGGCCCCTCAGGTCCGGGCAGCTATCGAAGAATCTATCGCCCGCGTGCGCGCCGTTCACGCGGACCAGAAGCCGGCCCCACACACGACAACGCTGGCGCCAGGTGCAACGGTTACCGAGGTTTTTCAACCCATTGAGCGGGTAGGACTGTATGTGCCAGGAGGCAAGGCGGTGTACCCATCCTCCGTCATTATGAATGCCGTCCCGGCCCAAGAAGCAGGCGCTGAAGCGATGGTCGTGGCTTCTCCGCCGCAGAAGGAATTCGGCGGCCTGCCGCACCCGACGGTGCTGGCTACGTGCCACATGCTCGGCGTGGACGATGTCTGGGCAGTCGGTGGTGGACAAGCCATCGCCTTGCTGGCCTACGGCGACGATGAACCCGCCACGGGGGAGGATGCTCTTGAGCCCGTGGACATCATCACCGGCCCCGGCAATGTCTTTGTTGCTGCTGCCAAGCGCGCGGTACACGGCGTGGTGGGTATCGATGCGGAAGCCGGCCCCACCGAGATCGTTATCCTGGCCGACGAGACCGCCAACCCGGTCTACGTGGCCTATGACCTCATTTCTCAGGCGGAGCATGATCCGATGGCTGCCTCCGTGCTCATCACCGACTCGGAGGAGCTTGCTGCCGCCGTGAATGCGGAAGTAGCTCAGCGCTACACCGCCACCGCGAACGCCGAGCGCGCAGCTGAGGCTTTGCGCGGCGAACAGTCCGGCATCGTGTTGGTCGATGACCTCGAAGCGGGCATTGCTGTCGCGGACGCCTATGCCGCTGAGCACTTGGAGGTTCACACGAAGAATGCCCGGGCAGTAGCGGAGCGTATCCGCCACGCCGGTGCCATTTTCGTGGGTGATTATTCGCCGGTGCCGCTCGGTGATTACTCCGCTGGCTCCAACCACGTCTTGCCCACCTCGGGAACCGCGCGGTTTAGCGCTGGGCTGTCGACGCACACCTTCCTGCGCCCGGTCAACCTCATCGAGTATGACCGCGCAGCACTCGGGGAGGTGGCGGAGAATGTGATTGCCTTTGCCACCGCGGAGGCACTGCCTGCCCACGGTGAAGCAATTGCTGCACGATTCGCCGATGCCCCAGATACCCAGAAAGTAGAGGCTTAAGTAATGGCTGAGTTGAAGGATCTTCCCCTGCGCGAAGAATTGCGCGGCTCCAGTGCCTATGGAGCCCCGCAGCTGACGGTGACCAACCAGCTCAACACCAACGAGAACCCCTACCCGCCGTCGGAGGCGCTGGTCAAGGACATCGTGGCGGCCGTCGAAAAGCACGCCCGAGAGCTCAACCGCTATCCAGAGCGCGACGCCGTCGAACTGCGCACGGCGCTGGCGGGGTATGTCAGTGAGCAGACCGGCGTGAATGTCAGCGTGGACAACGTGTGGGCGGCCAATGGTTCCAACGAGGTGCTGCAGCAGCTGCTCCAAGCCTTCGGAGGGCCGGGGCGCAGCGCGCTGGGATTTACCCCGAGCTATTCCATGCACCCCATCCTGTGCGCGGGCACCCAAACCGAATTCATCTCCTGCCCGCGGAACGAGGATTTCCGCATTGCGGAAAAGGAGGCGCTGGAGGCCGTCGCCAAGCACCGCCCCGACGTTGTCTTTATTACCACCCCGAACAATCCCACCGGTGACGTCACCCCGATCGACCTAGTGGAGAAGATCGTGCAGGCCGCGCCGGGCATCGTCATCGTGGACGAGGCCTACATGGAGTTCTCGCCTTCACCTTCTGCCACCACGCTGCTGGCGAAATATCCGACCAAGCTCGTGGTCTCACGCACGATGTCCAAGGCCTTCGATTTCGCCGGCGGACGCTTGGGCTACTTCGTGGCCGATCCGGCTTTCGTGGAAGCCGTGATGCTCGTCCGCCTGCCCTATCACCTCTCTGTCCTCTCCCAGATCGCGGCCACCGTGGCTCTGACACACAAGGAGGAGGCTTTGGGCACCGTGGCGAAGCTGTCGGCGGAGCGGGACCGGGTTGTCGCACGGCTCCAGGAGCTCGGGTACTACGTGGTGCCGAGCGAATCCAACTTCGTGTCCTTCGGACGCTTTGCCGATCAGCACGCGGTGTGGCAGGGGTTCCTGGACCGCGATGTCTTGATCCGAGATAACGGCGTACCGGGACTCCTGCGCGCCACGATTGGCCTGCCTGAAGAGAATGATGCCTTCCTTTCGGCCGCAGAGGACTTGGCAGATACAGTAGAGATGATTAACTGAGCCCCTCCTATGGGGCACGATTTGAAGGAGGAGCGTGGGGACGATGAGCGCTGATGAAGCTGCACGCCGCGATGGCGGCGACCGCATTGGCCGCGCCGAGCGCGTTACTGGGGAGACAAAAATCTCTGTAGAAATCAACCTCGATGGCACCGGCCAAGCGGATATTTCGACGGGGCTGCCGTTCTTTGATCACATGCTGAATGCTGTGTGCACCCACGGCTCCTTCGACCTTCGCGTCCACGCCGACGGCGATATCGACATCGATGCCCACCACACCGTCGAAGACACCGCGATTGTTCTCGGCCGTGCCTTCCTGGAAGCATTGGGGGACAAGTCCGGTATCCGCCGTTTCGGGTCCCAGCTGCTGCCCATGGATGAGGCACTGGTGGAGGCCGTCGTCGACATTTCTGGGCGCCCCTACTTCGTGATGAATGGCGAACCGGAAAACATGGAGTGGCAGGTCATCGGCGGGCACTACGCCACGGTGATCAACCGTCACTTCTTCGAAACCTTTGCCACGCACTCGGCGACGACTCTGCATGTCAACGTGCGGTACGGCCGCGATCCGCACCACATCACGGAGGCTGAGTACAAGGCGGTGGCCCGCGCCCTGCGCCAGGCTACTGAGCGGGATCCGCGCGTGACCGGAGTTCCTTCGACGAAGGGAGCCCTCTAAGCCGTTATGAACTTGTTGGTTCTCATTCTCTTTCTGGTCACCGGTTTGCTCGTCGGCGGCGCGTGGGCGGCGTATCAGAATGGCTCGGTGCTGATGACCGTGGTCGCGGGTGCGCTCGCGGCGGTCTCCGCGATCGCGGCGCTGGCCTGGATGCTTGACATCTTCTCAGCGGGGGTGGCAGCGAAGTGACGGAAAAGACCCCTCAGAGCGTATGGAAGGTCGCCGGCTTTAAGGAAACCATGATCGCGGTGGTTTCCGCCTTCGGTGCCTGGTCGGTCCTGCTTCCAGTGGTGCCCCTGGCCGTGCTGGACTCCGGTGGCTCCGCCACGTTGGCTGGCGCCACCACCGGCGTGTTCATGTTAGCGACGGTGCTTACCCAGATGGCGACTCCGATGCTGCTGCGCATCTTTGGGTACCGTCCGATCATGGCGGCCTCGGCACTGTTGCTGGGGCTGCCGGCATTGGGGCACATGCTGGGCGATGCCGCCCCGATCGCCCTGGGATTCTCCGCCCTGCGCGGCATCGGTTTTGGCGCTCTCACAGTGGCGGAGAACGCTCTCATCGCAGAAATTACGCCGCGGCGTTTGCTGGGCAAGGCCACCGGTATCTTCGGTTTGTTCATCGGTGCAGCCCAGATGGCGTTCTTGCCTTTGGGTCTCGCAGTGGCTTCAGCCTTTAACTACAACACGGTGTATCTCCTAGCCGCTGGCCTTGGCCTGCTGGGATTCTTTACCTGCATTTTGGTACCGCAAATCAAGGCAGCTCCAGTGGGGTTGCCGGACCCAACGGATACCACTCCGCGGGCACCAATGTGGAAGCTTGTGCTCGTCCCAGCGCTCGCTTTGACCAGTTTCTCCGTGAGCTACGGCGTCGCCTCCAATTTCATTTCCCCGGCGGTGCGCGAGCTGGATCCTGAGCGTGGCGCTGTCCTGGGTGGCCTCATGCTGTCCGTGATCGGTGGCGCGGCCATGATTTCACGCTATGTCGCCGGTGTCGTGGCGGACCGCGTGGGCCAGCCAGGCACGTTGATGATTCCAGCCCAGGCTTTCTCAGTCTTTGGTGTGGGTCTAATCGCCGCCGTGCTGTGGCAAGAATGGTCAGTATGGCTGCTCGTCTTCGGCACGGTCATCTATGGTGCGGGTTTCGGCATCGTCCAGAACGAGGCCTTGTTGTCGATGTTCGACCGTCTGCCTCGCGAGCGCCTGTCCGAGGGTTCTGCGGTGTGGAATATCTTCTACGACGGTGGAACTGGACTTGGTTCGACGGTTCTCGGCGCCGTCGTGGCTATGTCCGGATACGATGGCGCCTTCGCGGCTGGTGCCGCCATCATTGCGGTTGGCCTGCTCATGTCCGTGGCTGACCGCGCTTTGGGCAAGACCCGTGTGAGCGAGCTGAATGATATTCAGACTCGCCTGCGCATGATTAGAAGGCCGAGGAGGCCCGGAAAGGAGCCACGATGAGCTCATACGACGTAGTAGTCCTGGATTATGGCGCTGGCAATGTCCGGTCGGCAGTGCGCGCGCTGGAGCGGGTCGGCGCTACCGTGACGGTCACCGCGGACCCCAAGACAGCCGTGGAAGCCGATGGCCTCCTAGTCCCCGGCGTGGGGGCCTTCGCCGCCTGCATGGAGGGGCTGCGCGCCGCGCAGGGACCAAGGATTATCGGCCAACGCTTGGCTGGCGGGCGCCCCGTCCTGGGAATCTGTGTGGGTATGCAGATTCTTTTTGACTCAGGTACCGAACACGGCGTACACACCGAAGGCTGCGGCGAGTGGCCGGGAGAGGTCTCCCGCTTGCAGGCTTCCGTTCTCCCACACATGGGATGGAACACCGTGGAGCTTCCTAGCGGAAGCCGCATGTTCGAAGGCGTGAGCGCGGAGGATCGCTTTTACTTCGTGCATTCTTATGCCGCGCGGAACTGGGAGCTCGAGACGGAGATTACCGAGCCACCGAAGGTGGCGTGGTCTGAGTACGGCGGTGACCGCTTTGTCGCCGCAGTAGAAAACGGTGCGTTGTGGGCCACGCAGTTCCACCCGGAGAAATCGGGTGACGTGGGTTCGCAGCTGCTAAAGAACTGGATTGGAACGCTTTAAAGAGCCCGCGTGAAAGGTAGACTACCCACCATGAGCTTTACACTGTTGCCCGCGGTTGACGTCGTTGATGGTCAGGCAGTACGCCTCGACCAAGGAGAAGCAGGAACCGAAAAGTCCTATGGATCGCCGCGGGAGGCCGCCCTTAAATGGCAGGCCCAAGGCGCGCAGTGGTTGCACGCGGTGGATTTGGACGCCGCCTTCGGTCGTGGCTCCAACCACGAGCTGCTCGCTGAAATTACGACGAGCGTGGATCTAGACGTGGAATTGACCGGAGGTATCCGGGACGACGATTCCTTGGCGCGAGCCTTGGCCACTGGTGCCCGCCGCGTCAATATTGGAACTGCAGCGCTGGAAAACCCAGAATGGATTGCCAAGGTCCTCGCAGAACATGGCGACCGCATTGCAGTGGACCTCGCCGTCCGAATGGTGGATGGTGAGTGGCGCACACGCGGTCACGGCTGGGTATCCGATGGCGGAGACCTCTGGGAGGTGCTCGAGCGTCTTGATGCAGCGGGTTGCACCCGTTTCGTGGTGACGGATGTGTCGAAGGATGGCACACTCCAGGGCCCCAATATCGAGCTGCTGCGTGAGGTAGCGGCCGCCACGGACGCCAAGGTGACCGCCTCCGGCGGTATTTCCACGCTCGATGATCTGCGCGAGTTGGCCCTTTACGAGAACGAAGGGATCGATTCCGCCATCATCGGTAAGGCACTCTACGAGGAGCGCTTTACCTTGGAGGAGGCTCTTGCAGCCGTTGCGGAGGTTACCCCGCTGCCGGGAGAGGAATACATCGACCCGATCGAGGAGAAGTAGGCCTATGGCCCCGATGACAGGAACTTCAGCGTCGGATCCGCGCGAACTTGTTGCCTTTGCGGAAGCCGCAGTGGACCAGGTTGATGAACTCTTCCGCAGGGGCCTTGGCGCGGCACCCGCGCGTTTCAAAGGCGAAGGAGACTTTGCTACCGAGGTGGATCTGCTCATCGAACAGCAGTTGCGCCAGACATTGGGCCAGCTCACCGGCATTCCGGTGTTCGGTGAAGAGTCCGGTGGCAACTTGGAGGAGACGGTGTGGGTTGTGGATCCGGTAGACGGAACCGCGAACTACTCGGCTGGGAATCCGTGCTGCGGCATTCTTGTTTCGCTCCTGCACGATGCAAAGCCGGTCGTCGCCGTCGCCGACTTTCCATTGTTGAACCGCCGTGTTGTTGCGGCGCAAGGGATGCCGCTGCGTACGACCGGCGGCCCGGCGACCGGGTTCGGGGGAGGAGAGGAGGCCCTAGGATTCGACGAAGCGCGCGGACACGTGGGCTGCTCCTCGCACCTGCCCACGAGCCTATTCAACGACCTACGAGAGACCGGGCTGCGCCCCCGTATGACTGGGTCGGTAGGGCTGGACAACGCTTTTGTCGCTCAGGGCGTGTTCGACGGTGCAGTGAATTTCTCGCCGCACCCGTGGGATAACGCGGCGGGCGCGCTCATCATTAAGGCTGCCGGTGGCCGCGTGAGCGACCCCGAGGGCAATGAGTGGACTGCACACTCGAAGGGCTTCGTGGGCGGGACCCCGCAGGTGCATGCCACGATTTTGGAGGCCATTGCTCGAAATCCCCGTGGGGACCGCTAAATAGGCCCCGTCCCGGGGCTGAAACCGGTGCTCAGCACTGGCGCTGAATCCCGGACTTATTCTTTAACGTTTTACCGTTTTCCTACTATGCTCATCACCGTTCGGTGGTCCCAAGTGGACTGCTGTTCATCTCACCTTTAGCTATGAGGAGGATTGTCACCATGGCGCTTGCCGTGCGCGTGATCCCGTGTCTGGACGTTGACAATGGCCGCGTGGTCAAAGGCGTCAACTTTGAAAACCTGCGTGATGCCGGCGACCCAGTGGAGCTGGCCGCTCGCTATGGTCAGCTGGGCGCTGATGAGCTGACATTCTTGGATGTCTCCGCGTCCAAGGACGGCCGCGGCACCATGCTCGACGTCGTTCGCCGCACGGCGGATCAGGTGTTCATCCCACTAACCGTCGGCGGCGGCGTGCGGTCGGTGGAGGACGTTCGTGAGCTGTTGCGGGCTGGTGCCGATAAGGTGTCCGTTAATTCTTCCGCCATTGCGCGCCCCGAGTTGTTGCGCGAGCTCGCGGATGTGTTTGGTTCTCAGTGCATCGTGTTGTCCGTCGATGCTCGCCGTGCGGCGGGCTTTCCCAGCGGATTTGAGGTCACCACGCATGGCGGCACACGCTCCGCGGGGATCGACGCTGTGGAATGGGCCAAGCGCGGCGAGGAATTGGGGGTCGGCGAGATTCTGCTGAACTCCATGGATGGTGACGGAACCAAGGCAGGCTTCGACCTCGAATTGACTGAGGCCGTGCGTGCAGCGGTTTCGGTGCCGATCATCGCCTCGGGTGGGGCCGGGAAGGCCGAGCACTTTCCACCGGCTATCGACGCCGGAGCGGATGCCGTGCTCGCGGCTAGTATCTTCCACTTCGGCGAGGTGGAGATTTCCGAGGTCAAGCAGGCATTAGCTGCTGCAGGAAAGGAGGTCCGTCAATGACAGAGGACAGCACTAACTCCGCCAGCACCACGAACGTCGGGGACTATGAGCTGAGCGACGACATTGCCCTGCAGCTCAAGCGCAATGAGGCGGGCCTAGTCCCGGCTATCGTGCAGTCGGAACGAGGTGAGGTACTCATGCTGGCGTGGATGGATGACCACGCGCTGGCTTACACGCTGGCGACGCGCCGCGGGACCTACTACTCACGCTCGCGTCAAGAGTATTGGATTAAAGGGCTGACGTCCGGCAATACCCAAGAGGTAGTGGGTGCGCGCCTAGATTGCGATGGTGACACCATTCTGCTCACCGTGCGTCAGCGCGGCGGGGCATGCCATACCGGCGACCGGACCTGTTTCGACGCGCGAACCCTTCTTGGGGAGGAAGATCATGGCTAAGCGCGGCGGACCCGTACTGATGTTGGTCGGCGCCATCTTGTTGTGGCTATCCTCCCGCATGACGTGGGTGAAGGCGGCGGTCGAAGACGATAAGGCCGGATCGAGCGTGGTGGAGCTATCCGGCTCCTTATGGTCCCTTGAGCTCATCGCGCTGAGCGTGGTGGTCCTGGCCGGTGGCGTGGCTGCCTTCGCTCTCCGGCGGACTGGCCGGCGCATCGTCTCCGTCATCACCGCCCTCGCTGCTGCGGCTGCGGGATGGCGTCCGGTGGCGCTGTTGACCGCCGGCTCCGAGGCGGAGCGTGCCCAGGAGCTTCTGCAAGGCGGGACCAACGATACCTCCGTGGATACGACGACTATTTCCGATTGGGCCGTCGTCCTCACCGCGGACGCGTCGACTGCGGGCCCAGTTCTCGCGCTCGTCGGCGCCGCCCTGGCGCTCTTTGGGGCGGTGCTGGTGGCGAGCAACCCGGGTGCTGATAAACCCCGCACAGCCAAATACGAAACCCCGGCGGTACGGCAGGAGCGCCTGCAGGAAGAACTCGAAACCTCCCAAGATTCCGGCCGCGTGATGTGGGACGCGCTGGATGCTGATATTGATCCCACAGATCCCCGCTCCTCCTAAACTCCCCGTTCCGCCTAAACACACGCGCCGCGACGGCGAGCATAGTGACGGAGAGCCTGGTGAGAAAGGCCCTGTTGCGGGGAACGGGTGCCCCGGATTTCTAGTTAGAGGTGAGGGCGCGCTAGCCTAAATGTGATCTCGAACGCCCCTGTTTCTTTCTTTGAGTCTCCTTCGGGGAAGGGAGGTGGAATCATGCCTACCCCGATCGCCGTCGATCATCTCGTGGCCGGAGTGCTGGCTGATGTAGCCGCGCGGGAGGCCCGTGTCCCGTTCAAGGAAATCAAAGCAAGGTCCCGCGACATGGACGCCCCACGCGATGCCGCGAAAGCTCTGCTGCGCCCGGGATGCTCTATCATCACAGAAATCAAACGCGCCGTGCCCTATGGCGGTGAAATTGCCCATTTGGATAGCCCGAAGTCGGTGGCAGAATTGGCACATAGCCTGGAGGAAGCAGGGGTACATGTGATGGCCTGCCAGACAGATCGTCGCCGCTTCCACGGGTCACTCGAGGACATGCGGGTCGCCCGTGCAGCCGTCGACATACCGATGCTGTGCCGCGACACCATCGTTGATCCCTATCAGATTCATGAGGCGCGGTGTTATGGGGCAGACGCGATTCCCTTGCAGGTGGAGCTGCTCAGTCAAGCTCGCCTCGAGTCACTTCTCGATCGCGTGGAATCCCTCGGGATGACCGCCATCCTGGAAGTCCGCACCTGTGCCGAGGTGGATCGCGTTATCAAGGCAGGGGGAACTGTCGTGGCGATCAACGCGTGGTCATTGGCCTCCGATGCTATTAATCGGGAGGCCTTTTCTGCTATTTCGCCCGGTCTTCCTGAGAGCATCACTCGCATCGCGGTGGGCGGTGTTAATAACCCGCGCAACGTGCTGTCTTATGCCTCGCAAGGTGCTGATGCCATCCTCGTTGGTGAGTCCATCATGGCTGCCCAGGACCCGATGACCTTGGCCCGTTCCTTGGTGGCCGCAGGCCAACATCCTGCGTGCCCTTCGCGTAGAAGCTAAGCGCGTTGTAGCGGCCGTCATTTTCAGGCACACTGTTTCCCGTGCAGATTTACAACCTCGCCAATATTCCTTCCCCGCCACAAGGCGTGTGGCATCTCGGCCCGGTCCCGATTCGTGCTTATGCCATGTGCATCATCGTCGGCATTCTCGTCGCGATGTGGATGACGCTGCGCCGTTATACCGCTCGCGGAGGCAACCCTGACGTGGTGTGGGATGCTGCCCTAGTGGTGATCCCGGCCGGCATCATTGGCGGGCGCCTCTATCACGTGATTACGGATTACGATAAGTACTTTTGCTCCACGTGTGATCCCATCGATGCAGTGAAAATCACCAACGGGGGGCTCGGTATCTGGGGAGCAGTCGCGCTGGGCGCGGTGGCACTGTGGATCATGTTCAAGATTAAGGGTATTCCGTTGGGGCCCTTTGCTGATGCCGTCGCCCCAGGGCTTATCCTGGCCCAGGCCATCGGCCGCTTGGGCAATTGGTTTAATCAGGAACTGTATGGCCGTGAGACCACTGTCCCGTGGGCCCTCGACATCTACTACCGAGTTAATGAAAGCGGCGAGTATGCGCCCATCAGCGGCCGCTCGACTGGGGAAGTAGTGGCCTCTGTGCATCCGACCTTTCTCTATGAGCTTGTGTGGAACGTGGCGGTATGCGTGTTCCTGCTTTGGGCGCACAAGGCGTTCAAGCTTGGCCATGGTCGTGTCTTCGCGCTGTATGTTGCCGGGTACACCGCGGGCCGCTTCGTCGTGGAAAACATGCGTGCGGACGACGCCACGCACATCTTCGGCCTCCGGGTCAACGTCATCGTTTCCGTGGTCTGCTTTGTCGTGGCGCTTATCGTGTATTTCCGGTTGCCGCGCGGGCAGGAATCGCCGGAGGAAGTCGATCCCACCCGCACCACCGAGACTGCGGTGGGCAGTGCTGCCGAGGGTAGCCCCCGGTGAGTCTAAATGGTGACGGTGCGGGTAGTGCCCACCGGAGCAAAGCCCTGAGATTCTGTGGAGTAGCCGGGATCACACGTGGCTTTTGCGGTGCCTAACACGGCAACCTAAAGACCGGTGCGGCGGAACTGAAATGCCCGGATGTGCCCGGTTATTACCGTTTGTAGCTGCAATGTGGGCGTCGCATTTTCCGCTTGGAATACCGGCGTTACGGGTCGAAAACCCGGCATGAGCTTCGTTCGTGGTGGCCGAGACCAGTAAACGGGGGTAGTTTAGGAACCGTTAGAAACTCCCGATGTGAATAAGGCACTCCATGTTGGATAGAAGAACCAAAATCGTTTGTACGTTGGGTCCTGCAGTCGCAAGCAAGGAAGGAATCCTTGGGCTTGTTGAAGCAGGCATGAACGTGGCGCGTCTGAACATGTCCCACGGCGAGCATGCGGACCACGAGGCGAACTACCGCTGGGTTCGCGAGGCCACCGATGAGACCGGCCACGCAGTCGGCGTCTTGGCGGACCTGCAAGGCCCGAAGATTCGCCTAGGCCGTTTCGTCAACGGTGAAGAGATGTGGAAGGACGGCGAAATCGTCCGCATCACCGTTGATGACGTCGAAGGCACACACGACCGCGTGTCCACCACCTACAAGAACCTGGCACAGGACGCGAAGCCGGGTGACCGCCTGCTGATCGACGATGGCAAGGTCGCCGTCGTGTGCAAGGAAGTCGACGGCAACGACGTTGTCTGCGAGGTTACCGAGGGCGGACCGGTCTCGAATAACAAGGGCGTGTCCCTGCCGGGAATGGACATTTCTGTTCCGGCGCTGTCGGAAAAGGACATCGCAGATCTTCGCTTCGCCTTGAAGCTCGGCGTAGACATGGTCGCCTTGTCCTTCGTGCGCTCCCCGGCTGACGTGGACAAGGTCCACGAGATCATGGATGAGGAAGGCCGCCGCGTTCCGGTCATCGCCAAGCTCGAGAAGCCGGAGGCAGTCGACGCCCTCGAGTCCATCGTCCTAGCCTTCGATGCGATCATGATCGCCCGCGGTGACCTCGGCGTCGAGGTTCCGCTGGAACAGGTTCCGCTGTTCCAGAAGCGCGCTATCCAGATCGCTCGTGAGAATGCCAAGCCGGTGATCGTGGCAACGCAGATGCTCGATTCCATGATCTCCAACCTGCGCCCGACTCGTGCGGAGGCCTCCGACGTTGCCAACGCAGTGCTCGATGGCGCCGATGCGGTCATGCTCTCCGGTGAGACCTCCGTCGGCATCGACCCCCACAATGTTGTGCGCACGATGTCCCGGATCGTGATGAATGCTGAGCAGGGCGGCCAGGTTCCTCCGCTGACGCACGTCCCGCGCACCAAGCGCGGTGTTGTGTCTTACTCCGCACGCGATATTGCTGAGCGCCTTAACGCGAAGGCTATCGTGGCCTTTACGACGTCCGGTGATACCGCTAAGCGCGTGGCTCGTCTGCACTCCCCGTTGCCGCTCTTGGCCTTTACCCCGCACCCGGCGGTGCGCTCGCAGCTGGCCTTGACGTGGGGCGCGGAGACCTTCTTGAGTGACGCGGTTGAGTCCACCGATGACATGATGGCCGCCATCGATGGGGCGCTGCTGGGGATGGATAAGTACAAGGAAGGCGATATGATCATCGTCATCGCCGGTACTCCTCCTGGAATCTCCGGTAACACGAATATGATTCAGGTCCACGAACTGGGTCAGACCCTGCGCGATAAGTAATACTGTCGCAGATAAGCAGACAGCGCCGCCTCACCCCGGTTGCTTCCTTACCCACTAAGTGGGAAGGAGGAACGGTGGTGAGGCGGCGCTTTGTCTGTGAGGAAAGCCCGTCGAGGGGTTAATAGGCAACAGTGTGTCTATTACCCCCTGTCTATCTAGACGTTGGAAATGGGGGTCGGGGCCAGCTTCCACACCTCGTTGGCGTAGTCAGCGATGGTGCGGTCGGAAGAGAAGCGCCCGGAGTAGCAGATGTTGAGCCAAGCCTTCTTGGCCCATGCCATCTCGTCAGCGTCATAGTCGGCAGCCATGCGGTCACGGGTCTCGCGGTAGTCTGCGAAATCTCCGAGGACGTAGTAGGTGTCCTGAGCGTGCTCGCCAAAGCCGTCGAGCAGTGAGGAGCGCAGATCCCCAAACATCCCGGCATTCTCAGAGCCCAACGTGCCATCGGTAAAGGCATCGAGGACGCGGGACAGGCCCGGAACCGTGTTGTAGAGCTCGCCCGGGTTGTACTCGGCGCGAAGCTGCGGGATCTCCTCGTTGCGGGCGCCGAAGATGTAGGCATTCTCTTCGCCCACTGCCTCGACGATCTCGACGTTGGCGCCATCCATCGTGCCCAGGGTCAGTGCACCGTTCATCATGAACTTCATGTTGGAGGTGCCGGAGGCCTCCTTGCCGGCCACGGAGATCTGCTCGGAGACATCGGCGGCAGGGATGATGTGCTCGGCGGGGGAGACGTTGTAGTTCTCCACAAAGACCACGTTGAGCACGTCCTTGGTGGCCGGGTCGTTGTTGACCAAGTCACCGATGGTGTTGATGAGCTTGATGATGGCCTTTGCGCGAACGTAGCCCGGGGCGGCCTTCGCGCCGAAAATGAAGGTGCGCTTCGGAACGGTTTCGCCGTCGACCTTGATACGGAAGTACAGGTCCAGAATGTACAGAGCGTTCATCAGCTGGCGCTTGTACTCGTGCAGGCGCTTGATCTGGACGTCGAAGATCGAATCCGGATCCACCGTGGCGCCTTGGTGTGCTTCGATCCATGCGGCAAAGTCCTGCTTGTTAGCGCGCTTGATGTTGATGAGCTGGCGCAGCACCTTCTCGTCCTCGGCCAAGGAATCCAGTTTGGCCAGCTCAGTCAGATCGGTGACCCAGGCATCGGATCCAGCCTGCTCAGTGAGCAGGTCGGACAGGCGCGGGTTGCACATGCGCAGCCAGCGGCGCGGGGTGACGCCGTTGGTCTTGTTGTTGAACTTCTCCGGCCACAGTTCGTACCACTCAGACAGCGTGTCTGCCTTGATGATCTCGGTGTGCAGCGCCGCCACGCCGTTGATGGAGTAAGCGGCGTAGCAAGCAATCCATGCCATGTGGACGTGACCGTCGGACACCGGGGCCATGTAATCGATGCGGCCCTGGTCGAGGCCACGCTGGGCCATGTCCTCGCGGAAGCGGCGGTCAATCTCTTCCACGAGCTCCCAGATGCGCCAGAAGAGCTTCTGGAAGATGGAGATCTCCCAGCTTTCCAGGGCCTCTGCCAGCACCGTGTGGTTGGTGTAGGCAAAGGTCTCGGTGACGACCTTCCATGCCTCGTCCCAGCCCATTCCGTGTTCGTCGAGAAGCAGGCGGAGCAGCTCTGGAATGGCAAGCACCGGGTGGGTGTCATTGAGCTGGATGCAGTTGTACTCGGCGAAGCCGGTGAGATCCTCGCCGTGGTGTTCGATGTAATTGTCGATCATCTGCTGCAGCGAGGCGGACACGAAGAAGTACTGCTGGCGAACGCGCAGAACCTTGCCCTCGTAGGTGGTGTCGTTGGGGTAGAGGACACGGCAGATATCCATGACTCGCTCGCGCTCCACGATGGCCTCGGTGAAGCGCTGCGAGTTGAAGGCGTCGTAATCGAACTCATCGATGGGCTCGGACTTCCACAAGCGCAGCGTGCCCACGTTGTCGGTTCCATAGCCGGTAATCGGCATGTCATAGGGGATAGCGCGGACATCCATGTCATCGAAATGGACCAGGCGCTGCTCGGAGGCGCGGCGAATGATGAAGTCATAGCCATTCTCCATCCACGCATCCGGCTCTTCGCGCTGGAAGCCGTTGTCAAAGGACTGACGGAACAGGCCGTAGCGGTAGAGCAGACCGTAGCCGGTGACGGGGAAGTCTTGGGTGACAGCGGAGTCGAGGAAGCAGGCAGCCAGGCGGCCCAAACCGCCGTTTCCTAGCGCGGCATCGTGCTCGGCCTCGAGGACATCGGCCAATTCGTGGCCGGTGGCCTGGGTGGCGGCGCGGGCCTCGTCGACGAGGCCGATGTTGGTGAGGTTGTTGAGCAGGGCTCGACCCTGCAGGAATTCAGCCGAGAAGTAGTGCTGCTGGCGGGTGGCGGCGTAGGCGCTGCGGGTGGCTTCCCAGTTGTCCGCAATCTGCTCCATTACCGAGGAGGACAGGCCGGACCAGAACTTGCGGTTGGTGGCAGCGGTGGGGGAGACGCCGGCGGCGGCGCGGACGTGTCCGGGAACTGCGGTCTGAAAATCGGAGTGCTGGGGTTGACTCATGAGAATCCTTCACCTTAGGCATAAAAAATGCGGAAAAATACCAACTCCCAAGCTTAACCAGTTCCGTACTCACTCGCAGACCGCGTTGAGTACGGAAAACTAGTTCCCAAGGAAAGACAGCACGGCGGCAGCCCCAGCGCGGGTGGCCGAGCTCATGGTGGGCTCATAGTCCGGGAGGAACGTGGACTGATGGTTGACCGGCGGGTTGTCTAGGAGGTCCTCCGGTGTGGAGCCGATGAACCAGAAGTAGTACGGCACGCCCCAGGCCTGCGGGAGGTAGCAGAAATCCTCGGACACGGTGGAGGGCGTGGCAGTGACGGAGAGATCACCGAAGACCGCGTCGAAGGCCGAGCGAACGGTTTCATGTGCGGCGGCGTCGTTGTCGGTGACTTCGCCGTGGGCGAAATACTCGAAGGTAGGTTCAGCGGGGCATCCGCTTGCTTCACATTCAGCGCGCACCATGCGCTCGAGGGAGGCGTAGACTCGCTTGGCCAACTCCGGCTTGTAGTAACGGGTGTTGAGCACCAGCTCGGCGCTGCCCGGAATGATGTTGTTCTTATCGCCCGAGTGCAGCTCGCCTACCGAGATGACGAAGAAGTCATGGGGAGGTACTTCGCGGCCGACGATGGCTTGCAGGCGGGTCACCACCATGGCGGCCACGTAGGACGGATCGATGGCCTCATGCGGCATGGAGGCGTGCGCGGAGCGCCCCGTGATGCGGATGCGGAGGGAGTCGCAACCGGCCAGGATGGGGCCGGCGGTGGACTGCACTTGGCCGGCGGGGCCGGGCATGACGTGTTGTCCTAGGCAGACATCCGGGGTGGGGACTCGGTCGGTGAGTCCGTCAGCAATCATGTACTTGGCGCCCATGGATGATTCCTCCGCCGGCTGGAATAGTGCTAGGAAGGTGCCGCGCCAGGCCGCACGGTGGGCGTCGAGAATCGCGCACGCACCGAGCAGTGCGGTGGCGTGTACGTCGTGCCCGCACGCGTGCATTGCCCCGTTGGTGGCGGCGAAGGGCACGCCGGTTTCCTCGGCCACGGGGAGGGCATCAAAGTCTGCGCGCATCAGGGCGGTAGGGCCGTCGCCATTGCGGAAAATCGCGACGATGCCGTGGCCGCCGATGCCGGTGACGAGCTCGCAGTCGTAGTTCTCTAGTTGTTCGAGGATGCGCCCGGCGGTGCGTTCCTCTTCGTGGGACAGCTCCGGGTGGGCATGCAGATCTTCGTAGAAGGCGCGTTGCCAGCTGAGATCAACGGCGTCCTCCGAAAGGAGTGCGGTCAGCGTGGAAAGTGTGGGATCTGCCATAGTTACCGTCCTTGAAGTTTGGGTAGGGTTACCTACATGCCAATGATTCACTTTGATGTTCTGGTGCCGGATGCCCAAGCGGAGCGTGTGGCCGAAATCTTTAGCACTGCCACCCGTAAGTTGGTGGAAAACAACTCGCTGGCCTCTGCAGAGGTTACTCGTGTGCCTGAACCTGTATTCCCAGAGGGGTTGGAAGAACAGCTGCGCCAGACTTACCGTGAGGAACACGAAGAGCGGGACCTGGAGGGGGCAAACGTGTATCGCTACGCCATCGCCGTCGATGGCGTGACGGGGTCCGTTAACCAGCTGACGATGGTCCTCGCGCGCCTGCTGACCCCGCATGCGGTGCTACCGAAAGATCATGTGTTGCTGGAAGATGAGCTCGCCCACGAGCGCCCGGCTATCTTCCCGTGGGCGGTGCAGGTAGCCCCTTAGTCCCAAGAAAGCTCTAATTCTGCAGGAAGTTCAGCACAAGACGCTCGGCCGCGGCGCTAAGTTGCTCGGCCACGCTAGCGTGCGCGTCGCCGTCGAGCTCTTCGAGTAGCGCGCCCTGCGGTGCCGGGGCGGTAGCGGAGCCGGCGATGATGCCGAGAGTGGGCGGTCCAGTGAGCTCGGCCAGCGTGCCTACCACCTTTCCGGTGAGTGATTGTTCGTCGAAGCGGCCTTCGCCGGTCAGGACGAGGTCCGCCTCGGCGATGCGGGCGGGAAGATCGAGGGCCTCAGCTACATAGCGGCCGCCCGGCACGATGCGGCAGTGCTCCGAGGTGCCCCAGAGTGTGCGCGAAAGCCAGCTCAGGGCGATGGGGATACCGCCGGCGGCACCAAAGAACTCGGCCTCCGGATCGGTGTCCGTGACCTCGCACAATCGCAGCATCGCGCCGGCCAGGAGCGCGACCTGGTCGCCCTTGGCCCCCTTCTGCGGCCCATACATTGTTGCGGCCTGGATGGGCACGGCGCGGGTATCGGTGACCAAAGTGTAGTCCAACATGGCCGCCTTCATGTTTAGTTGCGCCGTGTCGATGTGGTCGAGGTTGACCAGCGGAGCACCCCCTTTGGGGAGGGCATAGCCGCGGGCATCGTGTGCGGCGGCGCCGAGTGCGGCGAGGATGCCGAGCCCGCCGTCGATGCTGGCGCTACCGCCGAGGCCGAGAACGATGTGCTTGGCGCCGCGCGATTCGGCATCGGCCACCAACACGCCCGTGCCATAGGAGTCCGCATGCAGCGGGTCGAGGGCGTCGGAGACAGCAGGCAGCCCAGTGGCGGCGGCGACGTCGATGAAGGCTGTATCGCCGACGAGCTGATAGCTGGCCTCGGTGAGGCGTCCAACAGCATCGGTAGTTGGCAGCGTAATGGTCTGGCCCGCAGTGCCGTGGCGAGCCACGGCGGCACTAGCGAGAACCTCCGCGGTTCCCTCGCCACCATCGGCCGTGGGAAGGGCATGTACCTTCGCCGTGTCGGCATACGGGGAGGAGCTCAGCGCGCGGCGCGCGCCGAGTGCAATGGCAGCAGCGGCTTCGGCGGCGGTGGCGGTGCCTTTAAAGGAATCGGGGGCAACAAGAATGCGCATGTTCACGAGTATATGGCAGAGATGTGAGAAAAAATTTTCGCGCTCTGACCAGCCTTTAAGGCGCGCCGCAGTACGGACGTCTTGCAATTTAGGTCAATTGATAGAAAACTATCGTTTGTTCAATGGATGACGCACCGACCGCGAGGCACGGTGTCGAATGAAAGGATAGCCATGTCCATCGACCAGCAAATCTCCGACTATTACAGCAAGCTCCTCAAGCGTAATGCGGGCGAACCGGAATTCCACCAGGCGCTCGCTGAGGTGCTTGACTCCCTGAAGATCGTCCTCAACAAGGACCCGCACTATGCTGATTACGGCCTGGTCGAGCGTCTATGCGAACCCGAGCGCCAGCTCATCTTCCGCGTTCCATGGGTAGATGACAGCGGCCAGATTCAGGTTAACCGTGGCTTCCGCGTGCAGTTTAACTCCGCCCTCGGCCCCTACAAGGGCGGCCTGCGCTTCCACCCGAGTGTGAACTTGGGCATCATCAAGTTCCTCGGCTTCGAGCAGATTTTTAAGAACTCCCTGACCGGCCTGCCTATCGGTGGTGGCAAGGGCGGTTCCGACTTCGACCCGAAGGGTAAGTCCGATGCCGAGGTCATGCGCTTCTGCCAGTCCTTCATGACGGAGCTACACAACCACATCGGCGAATACCGCGATGTCCCGGCCGGCGATATCGGCGTGGGCGGCCGCGAAATCGGTTTCCTGTTCGGGCAGTACCGCCGGCTGGAAGGCAAGCATGAGTCTGGCGTTCTTACCGGCAAGGGTCTGTCCTGGGGTGGCTCCCTCGTGCGTACCGAGGCTACCGGTTACGGCCTGGTGTATCTGACCTCGGAAATGATGAAGACCCATGGTGAGTCCTTCGACGGTGCCAAGGTTATTGTCTCCGGCTCCGGCAACGTCGCCATCTACGCTGCTGAAAAGGTGCAACAGCTCGGCGGTACCGTCGTCGCGATGTCTGACTCCTCCGGCTACATCACCACCCCGAACGGTGTGGACCTGGAGCTGCTCAAGGAGATTAAAGAAGTCCGCCGCGAGCGTATTTCCACCTACGCCGGCGAAGCGGGTGCGGGCGTGGAGTACCACGAAGGCGGCAACGTATGGGAGGTGAGCGCCGACGTTGCCCTGCCGTGCGCTACCCAAAACGAACTTGACGGTGACGATGCCAAGCTTCTGGTGAAGAATCAGGTCCGCTATGTTGCCGAAGGCGCGAACATGCCCTGTACCCCGGAGGCAGCGCACTACTTTGTGGAAAGCGGCATCGCCTTCGCGCCGGGTAAGGCCGCGAATGCGGGCGGCGTGGCGACCTCCGCGCTAGAGATGCAGCAGAATGCGTCCCGTGACTCCTGGTCCTTCGAATACACCGACCAGCGCCTGCACGAGATCATGTCCAACATCTTCCGCAACATTGACAAGACCTCCAAGGAATATGGCTTGGAGGGCGACTACGTTGCCGGCGCCAACATCGCAGGCTTCAAGAAGGTGGCCGACGCCATGCTGGCACAGGGCGTTATCTAGCCCCGCTCCTGTCCTCTATTGCCAGGTTGAGCCTCCCCGCCTAGCGGGGAGGTTTTCGCCGTTTTGCCCGCGTGGGATACGTGGTGGTGCGCTCTTGCTTGGATAGTCTGGTGCCATGTACCGCGTATTTGAGTCCCTCGATGAACTTGTTCGCAACCTGGAACAGGCCTATGCCGTTCCCATGACCTCCAATTGCATGGTTCCGCGCCACGAGATGCTGGCGCTTCTCGACGATCTCCGCAACGCCCTCCCCGTTGAAATGGATGATGCCCAAGATGTTCTGGACAAGCAGGATGAGATCCTGCAGGGTGCCGAGGAACGCGCGAACCAAATCATCTCCGATGCCAACGCAGAAGCCGATGACACCGTTACCCGTGCGCGCGAGGACTCCGACGCCATGCTGGCTGACGCCCAGCACCGCGCCACCACCATGGTGGCCCAGGCAGAAGATGAGGCCACCAACCTCGTAGAAAACGCGCGCTCTGATGCCGAGCGCACCCGCGCCCAGGCAGATGAGGAGTACCAGCGCACCGTTGCTGCGGGCCAAGCTGAGCAGGACCGTTTGGTCTCTGAATCCGAAGTTGTGCGCCGCGCCGACGACGAAGCGCACCGCATCGTGGAATCCGCCCACTCCGAATCCAACCGACTGCGCACCGAGTGCGATGAATTCGTCGACGCCAAGCTGGCGGAATTCGAAACCACCTTGTCGGATCTCCTACGCACCGTCAACAACGATCGCTCTGCCCTGCGGCGAGGCGCCGGTGTGCGCTCCCGCGGGGAGTCCCGCGGCGAGGGGCGCACTAGTGCGCGCGAACACCGCGAGCCGGGGCGCCGTGCCCCTCGCGCGCCCCGCGACTACTAACGTGAACTAACGCGCGTGCCTCCTCCGCGCGGCGGATACGGGCGGCTTCCTTAGCTGACATGGTGCTCAGTGCCGCGGCAAGTCCGGCGGAGATGAGGCCTGGGAGTGCATAGAGCAGCCACATGATGCCGAAATTCGTGTCTACGGCGTGGGGTTCTGAGAGAGGGCCCCAGGCGGCGTCGGCAAGCATCAGCAACACATCCACCGCCCCGACGGTGAGCATCATCAATCCAATCCCCATGCTGGCGGCCGAAAAGGACTCCCGCGCGCCCCACGCGATGAGCGCAGCAAAAAGCGAGAACAGCGCTGAAGAAATAATGACAATTGGCCCAAAGTGCAGGGGGAGAAGAGACACGGCGCCGACGATCACACCTGCGAGGGCACTGGCGAGAGCCACGCGGTGCAAGGAAAGGCCGGCATCGCCAAAGATGCTGGGGCGGTGTCGAGTGATGACGTGGCGGCATGCCACCCCGGCAACGGCCAGTGCTACGGCGGGGACAAGGCACTGCAGCGGAAAGCTGAGTGCGAGGTCGCGTGCCGTGGCGGCCAGAGGCGCCGTGCCCGTAGCGGTGTAGCTCATGGGCCTTTAGGCTAAAAGCCTGAAGCGGAAGAATCGAGGCTTTTGTGCAAGTGCTTAAGTGGCTATGACCCTGCGTTCAGGTCCTTGCCAGTCTAGGGCGCAGGGGGCAGCACAGGGTAAGCTGGTGGGCGCTATGAAATCACCATTGAAGTTCGACGTGACGGAATTGCTCCGCAGCCAAGGAACCGAGGCGCTGCCTGAGCACCGCGTGCAGACCGGACCCGCGCCAGAGCGCATCGGCGTGGAAATGATCGGCATCCCGGAAGGCGCTGAAGTCACGGTGGAAGCCACCTTGACCCCGTTGGGCTCCGGCGTGTTGGTGGACGCTGATGTCACCGGCACCCTCAGCGGCGAATGCGCACGCTGCTTGGCTGAGCTACACCCAGAGATGGATCTCCACGTGTCCCAGGTGTTTTCCGCAGACGAATCCTTCGTCGGCGGGGATGAGATCGAGGAAGAGGATCGCGGTTCGGGCGATGAGGTACCCGAGATTCAGGACGGGATTCTTGACCTCCTGCAGACCGTGATCGATGAGGCAGGGTTGTCCCTTCCGTTTGCCCCAACGTGCGAAGGCGGCTGCGAGGTGGACGTGCCCGAAGGTGTGACCACGGGGGTATCCGGGGAAGAAGAACGCGTTGATCCGCGGTGGTCCGGGCTGGAGAAATTCCTATGAGCAAGAAGAAGAAACTGACCGGTGAGCAGGCCCTTGCCGCAGCATTCGCGGAGGTAGACCACGCCCCGTTGCTGAAAGCACTCGGCGTGGAGCTCAGCGATGAGCTGCTGTGTTTGGCGCTGACACACCGCTCCTTTGCTAATGAGAACGGGCACCTTCCCAACAATGAGCGCTTGGAGTTCCTGGGGGACGCGGTCTTGGGCTTGTCCGTCGCGGCCAAGCTCTACGACAAGTACCCCTCGCGCCCCGAGTCGGATATTTCCAAGATGCGCGCGTCCATCGTGTCGCGCTACGGGTTGTCTGACGTGGCCCGTGAGATTGGCGTGGGCGACCACATCTTGTTGGGCAAAGGCGAGCAAGCCACTGGAGGACGCGACAAGGATTCCATCTTGGCCGATACCACCGAGGCCATCCTGGGCGCTATTTACCGTCAACATGGCTTCGAGGTCGCCCGCGGGGTGGTGCTGAAGCTGTTCGCCGCCAAGATCGACAACGCCGTGGTGTCCGGTCGGCACATGGACTGGAAGACGACCTTGCAGGAGCTGTGCGCTGAGTTGAAGGCCGCGATGCCGGTCTATTCAGCCACGTCGACGGGTCCTGAGCACGATCAAACCTTCAACGCCGTGGCCACCGTGGCCGGTTTGACCGTCGGCCGGGGGACGGGCCACAACAAGAAGCTCGCTGAGCAGCAGGCGGCGGAGGAAGCGTGCCAAACCTTGCGTGAGACGCCGTTGCTGGTGCAGGGCACCGCCGGCAAAGAAAGCTAAAACACGAGGACTCGATGCCAGAACTTCCCGAAGTTGAGTCCGTCCGCCGCGGGCTCGAGCCCTATGTTGTGGGGCGCTCCTTCGCAGCAGTAGAGGTTCACCACCCGCGCGCTAACCGGGGCCAGGAAGTGCCGCTGTCCGCGCTGCTGGTGGGCAGGAAGATTGCCGCGGTGGCGCGCCGCGGCAAGTTCATGTGGCTGGAGTTCGCCGACGAGGACCACACTGACCCGGCACGCGATGTGCTCTTCATCCACCTCGGTATGTCGGGGCAGGTGCGGATCGGTGAGGTAGATTCGCCGCATGTGCGTATCGCCGCCGTGCTTGACGACGCCACCCGCCTCAGCTTCGTGGACCAGCGCACCTTCGGCTATTGGCGTCTCGGGCCGTGGCTGACCATGGCGCATATCGCTCCCGATCCTCTCGAAACAGACTTCGATCTCACAGCGGCAGGGCGGCGCCTGCGCGCGAAACGCACCGCGGTCAAGGTAGCTCTGCTCGACCAAACGGTGCTCAGCGGGGTGGGCAATATCTATGCCGATGAGGCGTTGTGGGCGGCCCAGATTTCTCCGCTCAAGAAGGCTAGCGCCCTGCGGCAGCGCGATGCCGTCGCGGTGATATCCGCGGCCGGTGATGTCATGCGCGCGGCGCTTGCCGTTGGCGGAACTAGCTTTGACGCGTTGTACGTCAACGTCAACGGTGAATCCGGATATTTTGACCGTTCCTTACATGCCTATGGCAGGGGTGGCCAGCCCTGCGATCGCTGCGGTGAGGAAATCGTGAAAACCGTGCTTGGTGGGCGTGGGACCCACTACTGCCCGTCCTGTCAGCGCCGCGGAGAGGGGAGGCTGCCCGCGGCCAACTAGGACGATTCTGGTGTGAGTTATTAATGTGTAACGCATGCAAGAAATCTTCAGCACCGTGATCGGTGTCATTAACGACAGTCTGTGGTCTTATGTCCTGCCATGGCTGCTCATTGCCGCGGGCCTCTTCTTCGGCATCCGCACCGTCTTGGTGCAGATCCGTATGGTGCCGGACATGTTCAAGGCGGTCGTCGAAAAGCCCAAGGGCGTCGGCGCCGATGAGGATGCCGACTATGGCGGAATCTCCGCCTTCAAGGCATTCACCATTTCGGCAGCCTCCCGCGTGGGCACCGGCAACGTCGCGGGCGTGGCCGTGGCCATCTCCGTGGGCGGACCCGGTGCGGTGTTCTGGATGTGGCTCATCGCCATCCTTGGTGGTGCGACTGCATTCGTCGAGTCCACTTTGGCGCAGCTATGGAAGATGCGTGAAGGGGATACCTACCGTGGTGGCCCCGCCTACTACATGTCCCGCGGCTTGGGCTGGAAGCCTCTGGCGACCATCTTCTCCGTCGCCATCGCCATTACTTTTGGCTGGTTCTACAACGCTTTCCAGACCAACGCTATCTCCGATTCCTTGGCGGCCTCCTTCGGGCAGGATTCCAGTGCTTTCAAGGCAGGCGTGGGCATCGCCGTCGTTGCAGTGTCCGGTCTCATCATCATCGGTGGCGTGCAGCGCATCGCCTCGATGACTCAGTTCATCGTGCCCTTCATGGCCGGTGCTTACCTCATCATGGGCATCATCGTAGTGGTCCTGAACTTTGACAAGGTGCCGGACATGCTTGCCTACATCATTGGCTCTGCGTTCGGCTTCCGCGAGGCCGCCGGTGCGACCGTGGGCATGGCGATGCTCAAGGGTATCCAGCGTGGTTTGTTCTCCAACGAAGCGGGTGAAGGTTCTGCACCGAACGCAGCAGCTACCGCGACGGTGTCCCACCCAGTCAAGCAGGGCCTCGTACAGACCCTCGGCGTGTACTTCGACACCCTGGTGGTGTGTACGATTACCGCCTTCATCATCCTGCTGGGTACTGATTTCGAGCGTTTCGGTTCCGATGCGATTGAGGGTGTAACCCTGACCCAGAATGCGCTCTCCGGCGTGGTGGGTGAGTGGGGCATCCACTTCGTCACCTTCATCCTCTTCTTCCTCGCCTTCTCCTCGATTCTGGGCAACTACTACCTTGCCGAGTCCAACGTGGAGTACCTCTCTGAGAAGAAGTCGGTGCTGTGGATCTTCCGTCTCATCGTGTTGGCCTTCGTCTTCTACGGTGCAGTGGCCCCGCTGGGCACCGTGTTCGACCTGGCCGATACCGGCGCTGCCATCATGGTTCTGCTCAACGTGTGCGCCATCGTGCCGCTGTCGGGCGTGGCCATCAAGCTGCTGAAGAACTACAACGAACAGCGCCGCAAGGGCCTGGATCCCGTCTTCCACCGTGATATGCTGCCGGAACTGCAGAACGTCGAGTGCTGGGATGGCACGGATCCGGTAACCCGCCGCAGCGCGGAGGACCGCCGCCGTCTCAAGCACGAGCACGACTTGGGTGACCGCACGAACTTGAGGGAGTACTAGATGACGCAGCAGGCAGCGGCCACAGGGAATGAGCGGCTCACGGCTTTCGTCCATGGCCACGTCCAAGGCGTGGGCTTTCGCTGGTGGACGCGTTCCCGGGCACTCGAACTAGGGCTGGCAGGACACGCGACGAACCTGCAGGATGGCCGCGTCCAGGTGGTTGCTGAAGGGCCGCGTGCTGATTGCGAGAAGCTGCTGGCCTTGCTGCGTGAAGAACCGTCGACCACCCACCGCCCAGGCGTAGTGAACGCCGTGGTGGAGCAGTGGGCCGCACCGCGCGGTGAGTCGGGCTTCATCGAGCGCTAAACTAAACCGAATGCACCTCAAATCGCTCACGCTCAAAGGATTCAAGTCCTTCGCGTCCGCGACGAACCTGAAATTCGAGCCCGGCATCTGCGCCGTGGTGGGCCCAAACGGCTCGGGTAAATCGAACGTCGTCGATGCGCTCGCGTGGGTCATGGGTGAAGGCAGCGCCAAGACGCTGCGCGGCGGCAAGATGCAGGACGTCATCTTTGCCGGCGCCGGTGACCGCAAGGCCCTCGGCCGCGCCGAGGTCACGCTGACGATTGACAATTCCGATGGCGCCTTGCCCATCGAGTATTCGGAGGTCTCCGTCACCCGCCGCATGTTCCGGGATGGCGCGAGCGAATATGAGATCAATGGGGCGAAGGCGCGCCTCATGGATATCCAAGAGCTGCTGTCTGATTCCGGCATTGGCCGCGAGATGCACATCATCGTGGGCCAGGGAAAGCTGGCAGAGATTCTGGAATCCCGCCCGGAGGATCGCCGCGCCTATATCGAAGAAGCCGCGGGCGTGCTGAAGCACCGCCGCCGCAAGGAAAAAGCGCAGCGCAAGCTGACCGGCATGCAGGCCAACCTGGATCGCCTGCAGGACTTGACCGATGAGCTGGGCAAACAACTCAAGCCCTTGGCGCGCCAAGCGGAGGCTGCCCAGCGCGCCGCAACCGTGCAAGCGGATTTGCGGGATGCCCGCCTGCGTCTTGCCGGCGACCGCGTGGTGCGGTTGCGCGCGACATTCGACGACGCTGAAAAGCGCGCGGCGGTGCTCGCCGAGCAGGTCGAGGAAGTGACAGCCCAGCTGGAAGAGGCGACCGAAATCCAGCTCGAGGTAGAAGCCGAGTTGGGGGATGTCACTCCGCGCGCGGAGGCCGCGCAGAAGCTGTGGTTTGAGCTCTCGACGCTGTCGGAGCGTATCTCCGCTACGCAGCGCATCGCGGCCGAGCGCGCCAGCAACGTTGGCTCACAGGTCGCCTACGCGGGCCAGGATCCGGATGAGTTGGAGGCACGCGCCCAGCGGGCCGACGAGGAGCATGATGAGTTGCTGGCCGCGGCCGAGGAGGCGGCGGAGCGTCTGGAATCGATCCGGGAGGAAGTGGCTGAGCGCCGGGAAGCCTTCGAGGCCGCCGATAAGGAACACATGGCGCAGCTGCGCGCCATTGCGGATCGCCGCGAAGGCGTGGTTCGCCTCATCGCCGCTGAGGAGAGCTTAGCCGGTCAAGTAAGTTCCGCGGAGTCCGAGTTGGCGCGGCAGGAAGAGACCTTAGCGAATACGAAGGCGCGCACTAGGGGAGCGCAGGCGGAAGCCGATGAGGTGGCGGACAAGCTGGAGCACTTGGCTGCTGAGCGTGAGCCGCTGGAGGAAGCACATGTGCGCGCGGCCAGCGAATCTGCTGCGGCCGATAAACGCTTGGAGCAGCTGCGTGATGCCCAGCGGGAGCACGAGCGAAGCGTGTACAGCTTGCGCGCTCGGATCGACACTCTGGGCCAGACCGTTCCGGAAGCGCTGGATCTCGGTGAGGGCTTTAAACCTCTCGCGGAGTTCATCTCCACGCGTTATGAGACGGCCGTTGCCGCTGCGCTGGGTTCTTTCGCCGAAGCACAAGCCGGCGCGGTGAGCGGGGACATCGTGCGCGACTTGGCGCAGGCGAGCCGCACGCCGCTGATCGACGTCGCCGCGGAACCCACCGGTTCAGCTTGGCGCCTTGACGCGGACTTACCTTCCGGTGCTCGCTGGTTGTTGGACCAGATGGTTTTGGTCCCAGAAGTCTCAGCGGCGGTAACGCGCTTGCTCTCCGACGTCGTTCTCGTAGAAGACTATGCTGCTGCCCGCGAACTCATCGCTGAAGATCCGCGCCTGCGAGCTGTGACCCCTGAGGGCCTGCTCGTAGGCGAAGGTTGGGTAGAGGCCGGAACTGGAGCTGCCTCAACGGTGGAGGTAAGCGGCCAGATCGCGGAAGCCGAGCAACATCTGGAGACCGCCACCCACGAGCTGGAGGAGCTATCGGGCACCCTAGAAGGCGCGAAGCTCGCGGCGGACGATGCGCGCGTGGGTGCGGCGAGCGCCAAGGCCGCACTGCGGGAGCACGATCACGAACTCGAAGCGTGGAAGCGCGATCACCAGCGATTGCTCAAGCAGTACGAGGCAAACAAGGCTGAGCACGAAAAGGCGGCCGCACGCGCTACGGATATCGAAGTGCAATTGGCCCGCCTGCGCGAAGAATTGGCGGAGGCTCGTGACCGCTTGTCTCGCGTGGACGCCGAAGAGCAGGCTGATGAACCCTCCTCGGTGGAACGCGATGCAGCCTCGACGGCCCTCGAACAGGTCAAAGCCATGGAGGTGGAGGCCCAGCTGGCGGCCCGCAGCGCCGAAGAGAAGGTCGGCCAGGCAGCGGGCAGGGGAGAGGCCCTGCGGCGCCAAGCCCAGCACGAGCGCCAAGCCAAGGCCCGCCACGATCAGGCGATGGCCCGCCGGCAGGCACAGGCTCGGTTGGCGGGGGCCGTCGACAAGCATGCCCAAGATTTGGCTGCCCGGACCGCGCAGGCACTCGAGCGAGCGGCCGAGGAACGCGATGAGCTGGTCACCCAGCGCGGTGTGCTGCAGGGCCGCGCGCAGTCGGCGAAGCAAGCGGTCTCCTCGACCCGCCAGCAGCTGGATCTCCTGACCGACTCCGCGCATAACTCCGAGATTGCCCGCAGCCAGGCGCAGGTGCGCGTGGACGAGGCCGAGGAGAAAATCGTGGAGCAGCTCGGCATTGCGATCCCCGACCTGCTCAAGGACTACACCCCGGGTGAGGATTTTGATCGTTCCGCCGAAACCAAGCGGTTGAAGCAGGCGGAGAAGGACCTCAATTCCTTGGGCAAGGTCAACCCGTTGGCCTTGGAGGAGTACAAGGCTCTGGAGGAGCGCTATAGTTTCCTGTCCACGCAATTAGATGATGTCATCCAGGCCCGCAAGGATCTGACTGGCGTTATCGAAGATGTGGATGCGCAAATCTTGCAGCTGTTCACGGATGCCTGGCACGACGTGGAAGCGGAGTTTCCCAAGGTTTTCCAGACGCTGTTTCCGGGTGGCGAGGGGCGTCTCATCCTTACGGAGCCGGATGACATGCTGGCCACCGGCATCGAGGTAGAGGCGCGCCCGCCGGGCAAGAAGGTGAAGCGCTTGTCGCTGCTCTCGGGCGGCGAGAAGTCCTTGACGGCCCTGGCTATGCTCGTGGCGATTTTCCGCGCACGCCCCTCACCGTTCTACGTCATGGATGAGGTGGAAGCCGCGCTTGACGACGTCAACCTGCGCCGCCTCATCGCACTTTTCGAGGAGCTGCGTAAGGATTCTCAGCTCATCGTCATTACCCACCAGAAGCCGACGATGGACGTGGCCAACGTGCTCTATGGCGTGACGATGCGCGGCGATGGCGTGACGCGCGTGATTTCGCAGCGCATGTCCCGCGCCGGTGAGGCGCCGGGCACAGCACAGGCGGCGGAGGATGCGACGCGCCTCGGCGTGGATGCCCCGCGCTAACGGCGGGCACCAGTCCGAGGCTTTTTGGCCTCCTCACCGTGCCGGGCGTGAACAACCCTGGCACTATGGAGGGCATGAATACTACTTTTCTGTGGATTGCGATAGCAGTCATCGTCCTGATTCTGCTGGTGGTCTTGTTCGTTGTTCTGGGCAAGAAGCGCGGCGAATCAAAGAAGGTTTCTTTTGAAAAGCCCGTGGAGGAGCCGAAGGAGCTGACCCAGCAACAGAAGTCCGGCAACTACCAGGCCAAGTCTGGTTTTAATTTTGCCCCTGCTGGCGGCGGCGCTACCAAGGAACCTGTGCCTGCGGCTAAGACTGAGGAGCCCGCACCGGCCGAGCCCAAAGCTCAGCCGCACGCGGAGAAGAAGTCTGAGCAGCGTGATGCCACCGAGTTAGCGAACGCTCAGCTCAAGGATGAAGAGGAGACACCGAAGGCAGCGAAGCCTGCGGCGGAACCGACGCCTGAGGCGGAACCGAAGCCTCAGGCAGAGCCGAAGCCGGAACCCGTCGCAGACGCGAAGCCGGTGAGCACGCCGGAACCGGCTGCGCAGAAGGAACCGGCAAAGGAGGAAGAGGATAAGGCTTCTTCCGCCGGCGTAGCCGCTGCAGGAGCTGTGGGTGCTGCCGCCGCTGGTGCTGCTGTATCCGGTGCCGCTGCTGTTGATAAGGATGAAGCGGACACGGAGGAAGCTGTTCCGGCCAGCGAACCGGAGACTGCTGAACCGGAGCCGGTAGCCGAAGCCCCGAAGGTAGAGGAGGAGCCTTCCGTCCAGTCTGAGGCCGAAGAAGAGGCAGAGGTAGAAGCACGGCTTGAGTCAGAAGCACCGGCCGAGTCAGAGGAGGCAGAGCCAGAGGAAGCCGAAGCAGAGGAGGCCGCCGCGGCGGCGGGGGCACAGGCGGCGTCGGCAAGCGCGGCACTTGAAGCTGAGCCAGAGGAGCTAGAGGTATCCGACGACGCTGAGGTGGTTGAGGCCCCGGCAGCCCAGCCGCAGGAGGATATTGCGCCGGCTGCCGGCCGCTTGGGCAAGCTGCGCGGGCGCCTGTCGCGCTCGCAAAACGCCATCGGCCAAGGCCTCATGGGCATTCTCTCCGCTGGTGACCTGGATGATGATGCCTGGGAGGAAATCGAAGACACCCTCATCATGGCGGACTTGGGTACGAAGTCCACGATGCAGGTTACCGACTCCCTGCGTGAGAAGATTGCGGAGCGCGGAGTGAGCTCTGAGGCCGAAGCCCGCGCCATGCTGCGTGAAGCCCTCATCGAGGTAGGCCACCCGGAGATGGACCGATCCATCAAGGCCATGCCGAACGATGGCAAGCCAGCCGTCATCATGGTCGTCGGCGTCAACGGCACCGGCAAGACCACCACGACCGGCAAGCTGGCCCGCGTGCTCGTGTCCATGGGGCACAACGTCTTGCTCGGCGCGGCGGATACTTTCCGTGCAGCGGCTGCGGACCAGCTGGAGACCTGGGGCCGTCGCGTGGGCGCTACGACTGTCCGCGGCAAGGAAGGCGCGGACCCGGCCTCCGTGGCCTTTGATGCCGTGGCCGCTGGCGTTGACCAGGGCGTCGACGTTGTTCTCGTTGACACCGCTGGCCGTCTGCACACCTCCGTGGACCTTATGGACCAGCTGGGCAAGGTCAAGCGCGTGGTGGAGAAGAAGACCGAGGTTGATGAGGTCCTGCTTGTACTGGATGCGACGGTGGGGCAGAACGGCCTGACCCAGGCCCGTATCTTCCGTGATGTTGTTGATATCACCGGCGTTGTCCTCACGAAGCTGGATGGCACCGCCAAGGGCGGCATCGTCTTCCAGGTGCAGGAGGAACTGGGCGTGCCGGTCAAGCTCGTGGGCCTCGGCGAGGGTGCAGATGACCTCGCGCCGTTTGAGGTTGAAGGATTTGTTGATGCCTTGCTGGGGGAGAAGTAAGTCCTTATAGATCCCTGGGCTAGACCTAAGTTCTTTCGAGACGTAGCGCCTCCTTTGTGGGGCGCTTTCGTCGTCTTCATCCCATTAAAGATGTGCTTTGGGGGAGGTCACAATGATACTCTGGGAAAGTCCTGTCTATGTGAGGCTGATTAAACAGCCCTAACAACGGTTCGTGAGGCTACTCTTCCGTGACACTCCTGTATGTTGTCCTCCTCGCAGCTGTCGCAGTGGCGCTTGCACCAGTAGCCGTCAAGGTTGCTGATCGCGCAGCCGGCTACCCGCTAGCCGGCATTTTTATTGTCGCCGCGGCACTGTTGGCTAAAGAATTTCCGGCGCTTGCCCGTGGCGAAGAACTGACCTATTCCGTGACGTGGGTGCGCGATGTGATCGCGCCCGGTGTTGATGTCAACCTCGCCTTCCGCGGCGATGCACTCGGCATCTTCTTCGCCATGCTGGCTCTCGTCATCGGTGCGGTGGTGTTTACTTATTCTGCGGCTTACTTGCCTAAAGGAAAAGGAAACGTCAGTTTTTATGTCCTGATGACCGCGTTTACGCTGTCGATCCTCCTGCTCGTGCTCGCTAACGACGTCGTGGTGCTCTTCCTTGCCTGGGAGCTGGTATCGCTGGCGTCGTTCATGCTCATTGCGCGCAGCGGTAAGTCAGGTGAGGCGGGTTCGCAGCGCACGTTGATCCTTACCTTCGTTGGCGGCCTCACCTTGCTATCGGGCGTGGCGATTGCTGCAACCGCAGCGGGGACGACGAACCTTGAGGGCATCTTGGCCTCCGACGTGTGGGCGGAGCGCCCAGGCCTGACCGCCGGGGTTGCCGTGCTCATTGCGGTATCGGCATTTACCAAGTCTGCACAGTTCCCCTTCCACTTCTGGCTGCCGGAAGCCATGGCGGCCGCGACGCCGGTCTCGGCCTTCCTGCACGCGGCAGCAGTGGTTAAGGCCGGTGTCTACCTGTTGATTCGTTTCTCCACCATCTTCCACGATGTTGCCGTGTGGAACTGGCTGCTCATCGTCGCCGGTATGGGTACCGCCGTGATGTCGGCGGTCTTCGCCGTGCAGAAGACGGACTTGAAGAAGCTGACCGCGTACTCCACCGTGTCCCACCTGGGATGGATCGTGGCCACGATTGGTGTGGGCACGCCTTTCGCCATTGCGGCGGCGCTCGTGCACACGCTGGCGCACGCGCTGTTTAAGTCCTCCATCTTCATGCTCATTGGTGTCATCGACCACGAGGCCGGTTCCCGCGATATCCGCCGCCTCGGCGTGCTGTGGAACAAGATGCCGTGGACCTTCGGCTCCATGCTCATCGGCGCTGCCTCCATGGCGGCGGTCCCGCCGCTGTTTGGCTTCGTGTCGAAGGAAGGGATGCTTACCGCCTTCGAAGAGGCTCCCATCGGATCGACCGGCCAGGTGCTGTTGCTCATCGTCGCCGGCGTGGGTGCGTTCTTCACGTTTACTTACTCCGCCAAGATCGTCTTCGGTGCCTTTTTCGATGGCCCGCGCAACATGTCGCATGTCCATGAGGCACCGGTTCGGCTGTGGCTGCCCGCGGCTCTGCCGGGCGTGATGTCGGTTCCGATCATCTTCGTTATGGGAGCACTCGATAAGCCGCTCGATAACATCGTGGCGGCCATCGGTATGGAGGGCCATTCCCACCTTGCGCTGTGGCACGGCCTGAACGTCCCGCTGCTTATTTCTGTGATGGTGCTGATCGCTGGCATCATCGCGTTGTTCTTCCGCGGGCCGCTGTGGACCGCGATGGAGGAGCGCCAGCTCCTGCCGCGCACCGGTAACCAGATTCTGAAGTGGATCCAGGATGTGTGCGCAGCCTTCGGCCGTTTCGTTGGCCGCATGTCCGATACCCACAACCCGTCGAAGCTGATCCTGCCGATCATCCTCCTAGTCATCATCCTTGCGGGCTCCACTCTGGTGTCCACGGGTGTCGACGGTGTGGCTCTCAACCCGCGCGTGGACGGCCTTGACAACCCATGGGATCTGCTGCCGCTGGGTATCGTCGCGCTGTCGATGTTTGGCTTGGTGCGCACCCGCAACCGCCTCACCGGTGCGGTCATGATTGGTACCGCGGGAACCGGCGTGACCTTGCAGATGTTCTTGCTCGGCGCACCCGACGTGGCCCTGACGCAGTTCACGGTGGAGGCGCTGTCCGTCATCGTCATGATGATGGTCCTGCGCTATCTGCCGGAGAAATTCCACCCAGTACAAAACAACAACCGCAAGGTGGGTTCCATCGTGGTGGCCGTGCTCGCTGGGCTCACCGCATTCCTGGGCGTGTGGGCGCTGATGGGCCGTCACGAGCGCTCGGATCTGGCCATGTGGTACCTCAACAACGCTCCGGATATTACTGGTGGCGACAATGTGGTGGCCACCATCATCGTGGAGTTCCGTGCACTCGATACCCTGGGCGAGCTTTCGGTGTTGGGCATGGCCGCCGTGGTTATCGCAGCGGTCACCTCGACGCTGCCGCGCTTCCCGTTCACCTCCGGCACACGCCCGGCTCCGTTCGGTCAGTCGCAGCTCAACTCGGTGCCGCTGCGCAAGGGCATTGCCGTGGCCATCCCAATCCTGGTGGTCATGTCCTTCATTGTCTTCTACCGCGGCCACCAGGCTTCCGGCGGCGGCTTCCCAGCGGCGCTCATCATGGGTGCTGCCATCGGCCTGACCTATCTGTCCCGCGGTACCGATGAGATTGTCTTCGGGCGCATGACTCCGATTCACCTCACCGGCGTGGGCATTATCGTGGCGCTGGTGGCAGGCTTCATCGGCTACATCCCGACGTCGCATAGCTCCGGTGGTTTCCTCACCGCCATCCATGGCCACGCCCTGGGGCAGCACTGGACGACGTCGCTCATCTTCGACCTCGGCATTTACCTCGCGGTGTTGGGCATGCTCACCATGGCCATCAACGCCTTGGGTGGCTACCTGCGCCCGGGCACCGAGCGGGACTACTTGCCGTGGGTTCATGACGATGATTCCGCGCTGCCGAATACCCCGCGCGTGGTCATGGAGGATGTCGACGACCCGTATCCCGAGTCCATCAACCCGTCTTCGGACCCAACGGCGTTGCTCAATGACTCCGAGGCACGCCACCGTGCGTCCTCGTCCCACCGAATCTCGGCTCAAGAGGAGAAGAACTCATGATCCTCGCACTGACCATTGCTTTGCTCATCGGTAGCGCCGTCTACCTCATCCAGCAGCGCGGCCTTGTGCACATCGTGCTGGGCATGATGGCCTTCGGCCACGGTGCCAACCTCATGCTCCTGGCCACCGGCGTGTACTCCTACCGCGGGGAGTCCTTTCCATCGCAGGTGGGCATGGACCAGATGGCGGACCCGCTGCCGCAGGCCTTTGTGCTGACCGCCGTGGTGATTTCCATGGCTACCTCGACCATCCTGCTGACCATGGCAGCGATGGGCGCGAACGACGACACGGATGTTGTTGAGCCGGTGGATGACAACACCATTGACCACGCTTTCTCCACGCTGGGACGCGACACCCAGAACCGGGAGATTCTGGAGCGCTCGGCTAACAAGATGGATCGTTTGAAAGAACTCGAACAAGAGGAGGACAACTAGATGTATGACACCGTAAGCGCCCTCCTCCCGCTCTTCCCAGCGGTTCCCCTCGTATCGGCGGCGCTGGCGCTCCTCGCGCCATGGAGCCGCGTGCGCGATGCCATCATGCTCATCGTTCCGGGCGTGGGTATTTTCGCCTCCTTTGCGCTGTTGCTCTACACCATGAGCAACGGAGTGGTGGCGCACAGTGTGGGTAACTACCTGGGCAACGCGGGTATTGCCTTCGCCGCCGATACGTTCTCGGCACTCATGCTCATTACGACGATGATCGTGGCCTTCGGTGCCAACTGGTTTGCCATCGTGGGCGGTGAGACCAAGTCTCGCTACTACCCGTCGCTGACACTAATCCTTATCACTGGTGTGTGCGGCGCCCTGCTGACCGCTGACCTCTTTAACTTCTTCGTGTTCATCGAGGTCATGCTGCTGCCGTCCTATGGCCTCATCACGATGTCCGGTACCTGGTCGCGCTTGGCTGCCGGCCGCGCCTTCGTGCTGGTGAACTTGTTCGCATCTACGCTTTTGGTGGTCGGCGTGGGCTATATCTACTCGGTGACCGGCGTGGTCAACCTGGCGGCGCTCACGGGCGCTGCCGCCGGCAACGGCCCGGTGACGGTGGCCTCGGGCATCATCGTTATCGCCATCGCTGCGAAGGCCGGCGTGTTCCCCGTGCAGTCCTGGCTGCCACGAACCTACCCGGGAACATCGGCTGCGGTCATGGGCTTGTTCTCCGGCCTGCACACCAAGGTGGCGGTGTACATGCTGTACCGCCTGTGGGTCCAGCTGTTCGATATGGACCAGCGCTGGGGAACGCTCATCATCGTCATCATGATCATCTCCATGGTGGTGGGCTCCTTCGGCGGTTTGGCCGAGAACTCCATCCGCCGCGTGCTGGGCTACCAGATGCTCAACGGTATGCCCTTCATCCTGGTGATGATGGCCTTTACCACCCACGATGCGCAGCGCGCGCTGGCTGCCGGAATCCTGTACACCATTCACCACATGCTCACGGTGGGCTCCCTCATCTTGGCCTCCGGTGCCATCGAGGAGACGTACGGTACGGGCAGGCTCAACAAGCTTTCTGGCTTGGCGCGCCGTGATCCGATTATCGCGTGGATCTTCGCCGCAGGCGCCTTCTCCGTCGTGGGCTTCCCTCCCTTCTCCGGTATGTGGGGCAAGGTCCTCATCGTCGCGGAAATTGCCCGTACCGGCGGGGGATGGGCCTGGACCGTGATCACGGTGATCATCATCGCCTCCTTCGCGGCGTTCCTTGCCATGTTGCGCGTGTGGCGTCGCGTCTTCTGGGGCAAGGACCTTCCCAAGGAGAAGGTGCCCGATGAGCTGGTGATCCGCAAGAAGCTGATGGCACCCTCGGCGGCGCTCATCTTGGGCTCGCTGACCATGTTCATTCTCTCCGGTCCGGTCATCAGCGTCACGATGGAAGCCTCAGCGGACTTGCTGGATACGGAGGCTTATGCAGACGCAGTGCTTGGCGACGACCCCGTAGCCCTACCCGACATCGACTCCCTTCAGGAGGGCCGTTAAATGAAGACTGCAGTGCATGCCGTTGTCTACGCGCTATGGCTGATCAAGGAAATCTTCGTTGCGGGTTTCTCGCTCGCCGCGGAATCCTTCAAGCCGCAGAATAACTACCGCCCGGTAGTGGTGCGGTACCCCCTGCGCGTGACCAGCGCGTGGGAGATCTTCTGGTTCACCTCGTCCATTACGGCAACCCCGGGGACTCTGTCCTTGGGTTTGCGCGAGCCGGTGGCAGAAGGCCTGCCGCGCATCGTGCTGGTTCAGGCGGTCATGGGGGATGACCCAGCCAGCATCATGGAGGATCTCGCGGACATGGAGGAACGCCTCGCCCCGCGAGTGAAGGGCATTGACTATGGCGTTCCTGGTCAGGGCCCCACCAAGGAGCTCGCCTCCACGTTCTACGAGTACCCGCTGGATACGCTGGGCCGCCATATGCGTGCACCCGACATTGCAAAGACCGACGATACCCCGCTGGCCGCGCACGATGTGGAGAAGTACTCCGTGTGGCCCTTGCGCCAGGTTGCACAGAACAAGGATGCCCGAAAGGATGATAAGAAATGATTGATTTTTCCTCGATGAGCGCCTTTCAATGGGTAGTTTTTGTCAGTATTTTCCTCATCGGCGCATCGGTGTGCGCGGCGTTGGTATTGGCGTTGCGCTCCCGTGATGAGCTCACCCGAACCGTGATGAGTGACATGGTCTTTTACGGCATGCTGTGCATGTATATTTCGTGGTCCATGACTAATCACGCGTCCATCGTCTATGACATCGCCATGCTCGCGGCTATTGCGGCCGGCGTGCTGCCGACGTTGTCGATGGCCCGCATCATCTCGAAGGGTAGGAGGTAAGACCATGACTATCGCGGAGATTATCGCCTCGATTCTGTTGGTCGTAGCCACGGTCTTGGTCATTGGGACCGCCATCGCCTTGTGGCGTGCGCCCGATGCCCTGACCCGCGTCAACCTGCTGGGGCCGACGGTCGGTTTGGCCGTTCCGCTGCTGCTTGTGGCGAAGTTGGTCGTGGATTTTGCTGAGAACGGGTTTTCCCTGTGGTCGCTGATCAAGGTCATGATCGCGTGTTTCGGCGTGTGGATCATCGCGTCGGTGGGCTCCTTCTACATGGGCCGTTCCATCTACGGCGTGACCGTCACCGACGTGAAGTATGCCAAGCGTATGCGCGAGCGTGAGCAAACGGTAAAGGCTTCCGAGGACGAGCTCTAGGGCGCGTGCTGGGACAAGCGGCGAGGAGAGTGCTTCCCTCGCCGCTTTTTCGATCTTAAGTGTGATCTGCAGCTCACTTTCCTTCCTAATTCTATAGTGCGATAGGTATATTAAGTCCCCGTTACCTATCAAGCTATAGAAACGAGGTTAGTTGACGTATGACTCCTGAAGCATTTTCTTCCGGCGACGCAGCATGGATGCTCATCAGCGCATCCTTGGTGCTGCTCATGACCCCCGGATTGGCGTTGTTCTACGGCGGAATGGCGGGCAACCGTCACGTCCTCAACATGATGATGATGTCCTTCGGCGCACTAGCGCTCGTCCCCGTGCTCTACGTTCTGTGGGGGTGGTCCATGTCCTATGCGGAAAGCTCGCTGGCCGGTATCGTGGGCAACCCGTTTGAAGCCTGGGGGCTACGCGGCCAAATCACCGGGCCCTCCGCCGAGTACCTTGCCGGCAGTGCTGGTTACCCCAACATCATCGACATCGGTTTTCAAACAACCTTCGCCATTATTTCGACAGCCATCATCTCCGGAGCCCTCGCCGGCCGCGTGAAGTTCTCCGCGTGGCTCACCTTTGCGGGCGCCTGGGTAACCTTCGCCTACTTTCCACTCGCCCACATGGTGTGGGGCGGGGGAGTGCTCTCCCATGCCCCGCGTTCCCTCGCAGCGTGGCTCTTCGGTGTGTCAGACGGTGAGGCCCTCATTGCTCCCATCGACTTCGCGGGCGGCACCGTCGTGCACATTTCCGCCGGCGCGGCTGCCCTGGTTCTGGCTATCGTCGTGGGCCCGCGCGCGGGCTTCCCGAAGCACATCGATAGGCCCCACAACCTTCCGATGGTGATGCTGGGCGCTGCGCTTCTGTGGTTCGGCTGGTTCGGCTTTAACGGCGGTTCCGCTTTCGCTGCGGACGGTATTGCTGGCCTGGCATGGCTCAACACCACTGTTGCGGCGGCCGCAGCGATGCTCGGCTGGATGCTCGTGGAAAGAATCCGGGACCACGCCGCTACTTCTCTCGGCGCTGCATCCGGCGCGATTGCAGGTCTTGTCGCCATCACCCCGGCCGCAGGAGCACTCAGCCCGCTCGGTTCCATCGCCCTCGGGTTCCTCGGCGGCATTATCGCCTGCCTGTGTATCAGTCTGAAGTACCGCTGGGGCTTCGATGACTCCCTGGATGTCGTTGGCGTCCACTTGTGCGCTGGTCTGTGGGGAACCATCGGGTTGGCCTTCTTCGCCACGGATAACGGCATCCTTACCGGTCACCTCTCGGAAGGCTTCAAGCTGCTCGTCGTCCAGGCGGTCATCGCGCTCGTCGCCATGCTGTTCTCTGCTGCCGTTACGCTGGTTGTGGCGCTCCTCATCCGCGCCACCCTGGGGTGGAGGGCCGATGATGAAGACCACGATATCGACCTGAGCGAGCACCGCGAGTCCGCCTATGACTTCCGTGAGTCCGTGGCGTCTCACCGTCGCCACACCCACGACGCTAGGATTAACCCTGCACCTACCGTCCAGCCGCGGGTCGACACCGCCGGAGCTAAGGAGTAACAGATGAAGCTCATCACTGCCATCGTCAAACCGTTCACGCTGCCGGACATCCGTGAAGCCCTCGAACAGCACGACGTGCACGGCCTGACCGTGACCGAGACCCAGGGGTTTGGTCAGCAGCGCGGCCACAGCGAGGTCTACCGCGGCGCCGAGTACGCCACCGATTTCGTACCCAAGGTCAAGCTTGAGGTGGTGACGGCCGACGAGCAGGTGGAGGACATCCTCTCCGCCATCGTCGACGCCGCCTACACCGGCAAGATCGGTGACGGCAAGATTTGGATCACGCACGTCGAGGACGTCATCCGCGTACGCACCGGTGAACGCGGCGAGGCCGCTCTCTAAAAGGTGTCTACGGCCGCCCAACTGCGTGAGGACGCCTACGCTTCGGCGCTGCGCCTCACGCAGTCCTTGCAGCTTCCGCCCGGTTGTGCGCTTGCCGCCACGGGTTCTTTTGCCCGGCGGGCGATGACGCCTTTTTCGGATCTCGACTTGATTCTCCTCCACCCGGATGACACCGAGCTTCCCGAGGACGTCGTCTCCGAAATCTGGTACCCCATCTGGGACGCCAAATACCGGCTTGACTACGCCGTGCGCACCCCGCGCGAGTTCGGCGCCATCGCCGGATCTGATCCCGCCGCCGGCTTCGCGCAGCTGGATCTGGCTTTCGTCGCCGGCGACAAGCAGCTCGTGGACTCCACCCGCGCCCAGGTCTATGCCTCCTGGCGCCGCCTACTGCAGAGCAATTTCGATGCTTTCGTCGACCTAGCAATCACCCGCTGGCGCCGCTCCGGCACCCTGGCCACGATGACCCACCCAGATATCAAGAATGGGCGGGGCGGCCTGCGCGACATCCAATTCTTGCGGGCCCTCGCCCTGGGCAACCTCGCCGACGTCCCAGCGCTCGAGGAAGAGCAGGCCCTGCTTCTCGACGTCCGCACGCTCCTCCACGTCACCGCCCGCCGACACCGCGACGTCCTCGATCCCGAATTCGCTGAGGAGATAGCTCACGAGTTGGGCTTTGCTGACCGCTATGGCCTCTCCGCAGCCGTCGTGACTGCCGCCGCGGCAGTAGACAAGGCCGTGGAGCGGGCATTGGCAACGGCGCGGGGCGTGGTGGCCAGACGCAGCCACAACCGCACACGTAAGCCACTCGATATCGGGGTGGTCGATGCCGGGGGCGAGATCCGCCTCGCTCGCACCGCCGATCTCGACGAGCCGTGGCTGCTCCTGCGCGTGGCCGCCGCTGCGGCGCGCTCGGGCAGAACAGTGCCCTCCCACGTCTGGGAGCAATTGCGCGAGTTGCCGGAACTGCCCGAACGCTGGCCCGCCGCCGCGACGGATGCCTTCTTCAGCCTGTTGTCCTCGCCGCTCAACACTCCGCGCCTCATCCAGGAGATGGACGCTCACGGCTTGTGGGAGCGGCTCGTCCCAGAGTGGGAGCACATCCGGGGGCTGTTGCCGCGCGAGCGCACGCACGCTCACACCGTGGACTACCACTCCATCCTTACCGTCGCGCGCTGTGCAGAAGCACGCACCTCCGTAGCGAGGCCCGATCTGCTGCTCTTGGTGGGGCTCTACCACGATATCGGGAAAGGATATGGTCGCCCGCACGAGCTGGTGGGGGCGGAGATGGTGGCGCGTGCCGCGGCCAAGTTGGGACTCGACCTGGCGGACCGCTCCCGCGTCCAAACCGTGGTCGCTGAGCACACCACGCTGGCGCGCATCGTCTCCCGCACCGATCCTTCATCCGATGAAGCCCGTGACGAGCTCCTCGAAGCTGTGCGCTATGACTACCTCACCTTGGCTCTCCTCGTCGTGCTCGCCCGCGCCGATGCCGAATCCACCGGACCCGGTGTGTGGAACCGCAGGCTAGAGCAGGGCATTGAAGCGGTCAGCGGGCATGCTTTTGCGCAGTTGGAGGCACTGCGCCCAGTTCGTCCTCTGGTTGCCGCCGACCGCGACATCGGCCTGCGCCACAACCCGGAGGATGACAGCTTTACCGTCCTGTGGCGCGGCAGCTACCAGCGGGAGGCAGTGCGCCCCCTGGCCCTGATTGCCGCGCTGGGCTGGAACATTCTTTGCTCGCGCCTCGTGCGCACCGAGGAGGGCTATGCCGGCGAGTTCGACATCCGCGCTCTGCACGGTGCTATCGATCTCGCCACGGTGGAGGAGCGCCTCGTTCAGTCCTATAAATCCGGCACCTATACCGTGCTGCCCGATTTTGTGCCGGGCCCCGCGACCGCGATGTGGAGCAGGGGAGTCTTCGAAGTTCGGATCGATGACTACCCGGGTACGCTCGGCCACGTGCTGGCGCTGCTTCCCGAGTGCGAGTGGGTATCCACCGCCGCGCCCGGCGCCACGATGGTGCTCCACGCCGTGCCGCTTGGCGACGTCCCCCGCGCCGCCCTCGTCCGGAATGTGACCCAAGCACTGGTCAACGGCTAAGCTGGGGAAGTTATAAATTTATCCACGATAGTTGAGGGAGCACTGCACCGTGTTTGAGTCTTTGTCTGACCGCTTGCAATCAGCCCTGTCCGGCCTGCGCGGCAAGGGCAAGCTGACCGAGGCGGACATCAACGCCACAGCGCGCGAAATCCGCCTTGCGTTGTTGGAGGCGGACGTCTCGCTCAACGTCGTGCGCGGCTTTATCAAGCGCATCAAGGAGCGTGCGGCCGGTGCCGAGGTCTCCGAGGCCCTCAACCCGGCGCAGCAGGTAGTCAAGATCGTCAACGAGGAGCTCATCGAGATTCTCGGCGGCGAGACCCGCCGCCTCAACCTGGCTAAGAATCCACCGACGGTCATCATGCTCGCCGGCCTCCAGGGTGCTGGTAAGACTACTTTGGCGGGCAAGCTTTCCAAGCACCTAGCTTCGAAGGGACATACCCCGATGCTGGTGGCCTGTGACCTCCAGCGCCCGGGCGCGGTGCAGCAGCTCCAAATCGTCGGCGAGCGCGCCGGGGTCGACGTCTACGCGCCGGATCCTGGCACCTCCCTGGACTCCCACGAGCATGAGATGGGTACCTCGCATGGGGATCCGGTGGACGTCGCCAAGCGCGGCATCGAAGAGGCTAAGCGTACGCAGCACGACATCGTCATCATCGATACCGCTGGTCGCCTCGGCATCGATGAGACCCTGATGACGCAGGCGCGCAACATCCGCGATGCCGTCAACCCGGACGAAGTGCTCTTCGTCATTGACTCCATGATCGGCCAAGACGCCGTGCAGACCGCTGAAGCTTTCCGCGATGGCGTGGACTTTACCGGTGTCGTCCTGACCAAGCTGGATGGTGATGCCCGCGGTGGTGCAGCCCTGTCCATCCGTGAGGTCACGGGTAAGCCCATCATGTTCGCCTCCACAGGTGAGAAGCTCGAGGACTTCGACGTCTTCCACCCGGAGCGCATGTCCTCGCGCATCTTGGGCATGGGTGACCTGCTGACACTTATCGAGCAGGCGGAGTCCAAGCTGGATCAGTCCAAGGCGGAGGAAGCCGCCAAGAAGATGGGCTCCGGCGAGATGACGCTCAATGACTTCTTGGACATGATGCTCATGGTGCGCAACCTGGGGCCGATGGGCAACCTGCTCAAGATGATGCCGGGCGGCAACAAGATGAACCAGATCGCCGACATGGTCGACGAGAAGCAGCTCGACCGCATCCAGGCCATCATCCGCGGTATGACCCCGGAGGAGCGCGAGAACCCGAAGATTCTCAACGCTTCGCGCCGCAAGCGTATTGCCCTTGGTTCCGGTGTGAGCGTTTCTGACGTCAACCAGCTCATCGAGCGCTTCACCGAAGCCAAGAAGATGATGTCGCAGATGGCCGGTCGTTTTGGTATGCCGGGCATGGGCGGTGGGCGTTCCGCTACCAAGAAGAAGCCGAAGGGCCGCAAGGGCAAGAACGGCAAGCGCAAGCCGCCGAAGCGTCGTGGTGGCGGCGGTATGCCGGGTGGCATGCCGTCGATGCAGGAGCTGCAAAAGATGCAGGAGCAAATGGGCGGCGGCATGCCCGGACTAGGCGATATAAAGATGCCGAAGGGCATGGAAAATATCGACCTCAGCAACCTGGACTTTGGGCAGGGCAAGAAGAAATAACCGAAGAAGAACATAGCCTTCTTCGGTGAGACAAGGGCCGGCGCTTTGTAGCGCCGGCCCTTCTGCGTACTAGATGGCTTCTCCTGTGGGGTAGGCCGGAAAGGGGATGGGCTCCGCGGGTGTGGCCGGAGGCGTCTCAGCGGACTGGGGGATCACGGGGCTATCGGCGGGAATCTGCGGGGGCTGCTGTTTGACCTGCTCGCCGTTGAGGATAGGCGCGATTGCTTCACGGATGAGCGGGATGGCAGAGTCGGCGAAGGCCTTGGTGAAGTGGTGCATATCGCGATAGACCATAATATTGCCGATGATGACCGGGCAATCGCCGTCGGCGTTGCAGAACCACTTCGAGGTGTCCACGGCGAGCATGTTGTCGTACTGCGAGAGGACTTCAGCGCCGGGGTCATAGGGCGCGTAGACCTCCTCGAAACGCATGCCACACCCGAGGGAATCCTTGGTGGCCACGTAGCACTCATCAAACTGGCGGCCATTGCCGTGTTCATCGAAGCCCCACGGGTTGTCGCGGAAGCCTACAAAGGGGATATCGTGCTTGGCCAGCTCGTCCCAGAAGGCTATGTAGCCTGGTGGGACAGCATCGGGGCCGTGGCCGAACGGCTGTCCTGGCCGCGTGGAATTGGACACAACCAACGCTGGGTCCGCGTCGATGATGCGCTTGACCACTTCCTTGCTCCATTCGGCGCAAGAGGGCTTCACACTCAGTTCATCGCCCAACTCGATGGGGCAACCCACGCGGGTAAGCGGGACGAGCTTAAAGCCCATCTCGCGGCCCAAGTAATCCAGCGCCGAGGAGAACTGCTCCGCATGCGAGCCACCAACCAAGTAGACCTCGACGTCGGAATCAACGTCACCAAAGATGCACGGCGTCACGCCGTCTTTCTGCGTCTCGATGAAGTAGTCCGTTGGTTCCTGCTCCGGAATGAAGCACCAATTATCAGCGACCGGCGGCTGGATGCCGCGCGCGAGAATCGGGTCAGGCTTGATCTCTACGTTCTCAGGCGGCGTGATGTTCTCAACGAAGGTCGTGGCTCCCGGGTAGAGCCTCGGATCTAGGATTTCGCGGTTGGCCTCCTGCAGGCTACGCAGCCACAGCGGCTGAACGGCCACGAGAGCAATGGTGCAGGCAGCAACGACGACGCCACCGACCCCGCGGAGAGCGCCGGTGCGGGTGCGGAGGTCGGCGAGGCCGCGGTGGACGGGGAGGTCGTCAGCAAGCGGGCGTTTGCGATGCTGGCGCAGGGGCTTCTCGACGAAACGATGCGTCACATCCGCCAAGCCCAGCGACACCACGATAATGATGGCACCGAGCCACCACGGAGGGGTTTCCAGGCCGAGGGCGGCGATGGAAATGATGAGCAGAGGCCAGTGCCACAGATAGAGCGGGTAGGCGATATCACCGAGCCAGCGAGAAACCCGGGTGGTGAGCACCCGCGAGAAAGACCCGCCGGAACCAATGATGATGAGTACTGCACCGCCGATGGGCAAAAGAGACAGCGGCCCTGGGAACGCCAAGGTATCGGAAATGACCAGACCGGTGCAGGCGAGCGCGGCCAGACCGACGGCGGTGGCGAGGTTGGACAAGTGTTGCGGCATGCGCAGGTGCGAACCATAGATGACGAGCACCGCGCCCAAAGTCAGCTCCCAGGCGCGCGACCATGTGGAGTAGTAGTTCTCCGGGGTGCCAAAGAGCCCGTCGCGGGATGCATAGGCAAAAGAAGCGACGGTAACTACGAGGAGAATCGGGCCAGCGATGGAATTAATGGAAGAGAAGCGCTGTTCTCGCAGGCCCGTGTTCTTGGGGCGCAGGCGCATGAAAGCGGCCAGGCCGAGAGCGAAGAAGATGCCCAGCAGGTAGAACTGGCCCTGGACCGCCATGGACCACATGTGTTGCAGTGGTGATGTGCTTGCGGAGGCAGCGGCGTAGTCAGCGTTCTGCCGCGCTAATTCCCAGTTCTGGTAGTAGAAGACCGTCGCAGTGATCTGCTTGGTGAGCTCCGTGTTCATGAGCTTCGGAGCGAAAAGCCGGACGAGTAGATAGCTCACGCCGATGACGAGCACGAGGGAAGGAACAAGCCGGCGGAGCGTGCGCCAGATGGGCCACCACGGGTTCAGGGAGGCGTTGGGCCGCGCGGCATAGCGCAGCTGCGAGCCTAAGAAGAAGTACCCGGAAAGCAGGAGGAAGACATCGACGCCACCTGAGACACGACCAACGAAGACGTGGTACAGAACAACCAAGGCGATCGCGATGCCGCGGAGGCCGTCAAGGTCGTAACGGTAGCGGAATGTGGAGGGTGCTTGTTTATTCATAAAAGGAGGATTGTGTGGCGGCGAAATAACCGCATTACAGACTACCCCTTTCACGGGGTAAGGCCTAACTATGCAAGAGCTAAAGGGAATTTCCTATCTCGTGTGGGTTCCGCTAAAGTTGTTGAGGTTGTTCACGCACCGCGTGGAGGACACGTAAAACTTCATCTCTGCGTAACGCCGGTACCGCCTACGGACGGCCGGCACGTCACGCGCAGGATAAATCCAAGGGTTGAACCGGCGCGCCAGAAAGCGGCGCGTGTCTGAACTGCCCGGTGACTAGAAAAGGAGCCAATCATGGCCGTTAAGATCAAGCTGCAGCGTATGGGTAAGATCCGCAACGCTGAGTACCGCGTCATCGTCGCTGATGCACGCACCCGCCGCTCCGGCAAGGCTATCGAGAACATCGGTATCTACCAGCCGAAGCAGGAGCCGTCCCTGATCCAGATCGATTCCGAGCGCGCTCAGTACTGGCTGGGTGTCGGCGCACAGCCGACCGAGCCGGTTCTCGCACTGCTCAAGGTGACCGGTGACTGGCAGAAGTTCAAGGGTCTGCCGGGCGCAGAGGGCACCTTGAAGGTTGCTGAGCCGAAGCCGTCCAAGCTGGATCTCTTCAACGCCGCTCTGGCTGAGGCCAACAACGGCCCGACCATCGAGGCCATCACCGAGAAGAAGCGCAAGGCCAAGGAAGAGGCTGAGGCTAAGGCTGCCGCCGAAAAGGCTGCTGAGGAAGCCGCTGCTGCTGAGGCTGCTAAGGCCGAGGAAGAGGCCGCTAAGGCTGAAGAGGCTGATTCCGCTGAGGCTGAGGAGTCCGCAGAGTAATTTCTGCACTCCAAACGTAATATCCCCGCTGACCAGTAGGTCGCGGGGATATTCTAGTTTTTCGCCCGTGGGAGGCGGACTTCCAAAGGATTTTCGAAGTCCAAGCCGCGGACAGCGGAGGCAATAACTGACTGCGCCATAGCTTCCACCTTTTCCTCCGGTAGCGACCCCAAATGACCGCTGAGGCACAAGACCGTGAAACCGTGCACCGTGGACCATCCGGCTAGGCAATTCTGCATCATGTGCTGCCTCTTGGGTTGCTGGCCGATGGATCGCGCGTACTGCTCCATGTAGCCGTAGAAATTGAACATGGCTTGCACACGTGGATCTTCGCCGGGCCCCTCAGCCGCGGCTACGAGCCCGGCCGGAATATCAAAGCTGCTCGCGGCCATCATGCACATAAAGAAGTGCGGCTCTTCCAAGGCGTGGTGGAAGTAGGTGAAACCGGCCGCCATCATCTTGTCAATGATGGTGCCCTCCGTCGTTTCGAAGGTATCGCTGAGCTTGTTGATGAGTTCGTAGGTGGCGACGGCCCCGACGGCGTCGAGAAGCGCGGCTTGGTCCTTGAAGTGACGGTAGGCGGCGGTGGGGGAGACGCCCACCGCGCGCGTTGCGGCGCGAATCGTCACAGCCTCCGGTCCGCCCTCCCGGCCGAGCTTAATGGCCTCCCGGAGGATCTCTTCATGCAAATTTCCGTGATGATACGGCTTCGAACTACTCACGATTTTAGAATCGTACTAAAAGTCTAGACATTCGCGCCAGTGTTCGGTGTCAACATGGTGAGCAGCATGAGTGCAGGTTCCTCGCTACATGTCACCGCATGCGGCACGTACGCCGGAAGGTGCACTATGCGTCCGGGAGCGAGCACCTCATCTTGTTCCCCGCAACTAAAAATCACCGATCCCTGGAGCACCTGGACGGTGATGGGGTGCGCGGCCTTGTGATCAGGTAGGTCTTGTCCAGGCAGGAAGGAGAAGAGGATGAGGTTTGCGCCGTCGGCACTGAGGACCCTCTTAACGGCTGGTCTGGGGCGTGTGGGGTGTGGCTCGGGGGCCTCATCGAGCAGATTCAGTGTTGTGAGGGCGGCACTGTTGTGGGAGGCGTCGCCAAAGGTGGTTGCATCATTGATGGGAAGCTCAGTCATGCCGCCCCAGCGTAGCCCGTTAAGCTAGCAGGCATGGAACTACTCATTGGTCGCGTGGTGAAATCCCACGGCATTAAAGGCGAGGTCTCCGTCGAGGTGACCACCGATTCCCCGGAGACCCGATTCGCCGTCGGCGAGGTTCTCCACGGCACACAAGGCAAGAAGGAACACGAACTCACCATCGCGGCGGTGCGCGCCCACAAGGGGCGCCTGCTCATCACCTTTAAGGAAATCCCGGATCGCACGGCCGCGGACTCGCTGCGTGGCACCCAGTTCTTTGCCGAGCCCCTGGATGATCCGGAAGATGACGGCTTCTATGACCACGAGTTGGAAGGCTTGCGCGTCCTCCTCGATGGCATAGAGGTGGGCGAGGTGACCGGCGTGACCCACGGCCCTACGCAGTCCCTCCTAGAAGTCACGCTCACCGATGGCAAAGAAGCGCTCGTCCCCTTCGTGGAGGAGATCGTGCCGGAGATCGATCTGGAGGAAGGGACCTGCACGATTACTCCACCGGAGGGGCTGCTCGACCTATGAGAATCGACGTTCTCACCATCTTTCCGGAGTACCTCGACCCGCTGCGCCACGCACTGCTGGGCAAGGCCATCGAGCAGGGGAAGCTCGCGGTGGGCGTGCATGACCTGCGCCAGTGGGCCACCGACGTGCATAAATCCGTCGATGATTCCCCCTATGGCGGTGGTCCCGGCATGGTGATGAAGCCTGAGGTGTGGGGGCCCGCGCTTGACGACGTCTCCTCCGGCACCGCCTCCACTCAGGACCTGCAGAGCGCTCTGCCGCACCTGAGCAAGCCGCGCCACGACGATATCCATGGCGTCGAGGCGCGCTCCTATGGCGAAAGCGAGGGGTCGGATAAGCCGTTGCTCATCGTACCGACTCCCGCGGGAGAGCCTTTTACTCAGGCTGATGCGCAAACGTGGTCTGCGGAGGAGCACATTGTCTTTGCGTGCGGGCGCTACGAGGGCATCGACCAGCGCGTCGTCGACGATGCGCAGCACCGTTACCGCGTACGCGAGGTCTCCATCGGTGACTACGTGCTCATCGGCGGCGAGGTAGCTGTGCTCGTTATCGCCGAAGCCGTGGTGCGCCTCATACCTGGCGTGTTGGGGAACCGGCGCTCGCACGAAGAAGATTCCTTCTCCGATGGCCTGCTGGAGGGGCCCAGCTACACCAAGCCGCGCGAGTGGCGTGGCCTGGCGGTTCCGGACGTGCTGACCTCCGGCGACCACGCCCGTGTGGACCGGTGGCGCCGCGAGCAGTCGCTGGCGCGAACGTGGCAACGCCGCCCAGAGCTGCTCGATGCAGCGGAGTTAAGTGAGGCCGATCGCGCCTACCTGGAAACCTTAAAGGAGGATTGAGATGGACGTCAGCACTGACTTGTCAATACTTATGACTGAGGCTGAATGGAATAAGGTCCTCAAGGCCATGCCGCAGCGCTTGCGCGAAGGAGGCGTCGAACCGCTCGACATCAACGCAGAGATCATCTCCTTTACCTGCGAGCCCGACAATATCTTGGTCAACGAGTACATGGATAAACACGGCCAGCCGCCGGTGAGTGAGCACGTGTGGAGGGTCATCGTCAACGGCACCTCTGACCTGCCGCTGACCAAGGTCACCGCCGCCGTCGCGGAGTGCTTGCCGCCGCACACATTGTGGTACGGGACCTCCGAGATCGGCCACACCGAGTTTGGCCTGGGTACTTCCTGCGCGTGGCAGGGCGGGGTATAGGGTAGGAAGGTCTTTTAGTCCCCGACCCATAAAGAGGTTTTGTGAATATCGCAGCCACCATCGCTGGAGAGCTGGGCGTCAAAGAGCAGTTTGTCGAAGCCGCCCTCAAGCTCATGGCGGAGGGTAACACCGTTCCGTTCATCGCCCGATACCGCAAGGAAGCCACCGGCGGGCTGGATGACTCGCAGCTGCGTATCATCGAGGAGCGCTCGACCTACCTGCGGGAACTGGAGGAGCGCAAGGAAACGGTGCTCGCCGCGATTGAGGAGCAGGGCAAGCTGACCGATGAGCTGCGCGCGCTCATCCAGGGCTGCGAAACCAAGGCGCGCCTAGAGGATCTGTACCTGCCGTATAAGAAGCGCCGCAAAACCAAGGCGGATATCGCGCGTGAGGCAGGCTTGGAGCCGCTGACCGATAAGCTTATCGAGAACCCTTCGGCGGACCCGGCCGAGCTGGCAGGGGAGTACCTCACCGAAGGTTTCGAGGAAACGAAGAAGGCCCTCGATGGTGCTCGCGCCATCTTGGTGGACCGTTTTGCGCTGGACGCGGATCTCGTCGGCGAGGTGCGCGAGCGCATGTACACCAGCGGTTCCATGAACGCCGGTGTGGTGGAAGGCAAGGAAGCCGAAGGCGCAAAGTTCAAAGATTACTTCGAGTTCTCTGAACCCTTCGAGAAGCTTCCCTCGCACCGCATCTTGGCGCTGCTGCGCGGCGAGAACGAAGGCGTGCTGCAGCTCAACCTCGATGCCGGCGATGACGCCATCTACGAGGGCATGATCGCAGATCGCTTCGACCTAGACGTTGACACCTCCCGCTGGCTTGCCGACGCCGTCCACTGGGGCTGGCGCACCAAACTCTCCATCTCCTCGGGCCTCGACGTGCGCATGCGTCTCAAAGAGAAGGCGGAGGAAGGCGCGCTCAAGGTTTTCGCGACCAACCTGCGCGATGTTCTGCTGGCGGCCCCGGCGGGCCAGCGCGCGACGCTGGGCTTGGACCCGGGATACCGCAACGGCGTCAAGTGTGCGGTCGTCGACCCGACGGGCAAGGTCCTAGCCACCACCATCGTCTACCCGCACCAGCCGCAGCAGAAGTGGGCTGAGGCGGTGAGGGAGTTGGCGTCGTTAAGCGCGGCTCATTCGGTGGACCTCATGGCGATTGGTAATGGCACCGCTTCGCGTGAGACGGAGAAGCTTGCCGGTGAAGTCGCGGACCTCATCGCGCAGGCGGGTGGGAAGCGGCCGAGCCCGGTCGTGGTGTCGGAGGCGGGCGCGTCGGTGTATTCGGCTTCGCAGCTGGCGGCCGATGAATTCCCCGACATGGACGTCTCCCTGCGTGGTGCGGTATCCATCGCGCGCCGCCTGCAGGACCCGCTGGCGGAGCTGGTGAAGATTGACCCGAAGGCCATTGGTGTGGGGCAGTACCAACATGACGTCAACCAGGTCGCACTCGCGCGCACGCTCGATGGCGTGGTGGAAGACGCGGTGAATGGCGTCGGCGTGGACCTGAATACGGCGTCGGCTCCGCTGCTGGAGCGCGTGGCTGGCGTGAACTCCACGATTGCGGCCAACATCGTGGCCTACCGCGATGAGAATGGCACGTTTGCCTCGCGCAAGGAGCTGAAGAAGGTGCCGCGCTTGGGGCCGAAGGCTTTCGAGCAGGCGGCGGGCTTCCTGCGCATCAATGGCGGTAAGGATCCGCTCGATGCCTCGGCCGTGCACCCGGAGGCCTACCCGGTGGTGGCGCGCATCGCGGAGAAGACTGGTCTGGGGGTCTCGGAGCTCATCGGCAATTCGCGGGTGTTGACGAAGCTGTCGCCGGCGGACTTCGCCGACGACACCTTCGGTGTGCCGACGGTGACGGATATCATCGCGGAGCTGGACAAGCCGGGCCGCGACCCGCGCCCGGAGTTTAAGACCGCGACGTTCAAGGAGGGCGTGGATAAGGTCTCGGACTTGAAACCGGGCATGATTCTGGAGGGCACCGTGACCAACGTTGCGGCCTTCGGTGCGTTCATCGACGTTGGCGTGCACCAAGACGGGCTTGTGCATGTGTCCGCGATGAGCCACAAGTTCGTCTCCGACCCGCACGATGTGGTCCGCTCGGGCCAGGTAGTGAAGGTGAAGGTCATGGAGGTAGACGTGGAGCGCCAGCGCATTGGTTTGTCGCTGCGGCTTGACGACGAACCCGGCCAGCCCGCGCCTAAGCGCCGCAACGACGGTGGGCGTTCCGAGGGGCGCGGCGGCCGCTCCGACCGGCGCAACTCCCGCCGCGACGGTGGGCGTGGCCGCGTGGACCGCGGCGGCGGTGGCTCAATGGCCGACGCTCTCAAGAAGGCCGGCTTCTAACCGTTCAAACGGTCGGAGCTTTGTGTGTTCTCGCCCCAGCGGCGGCTTTAGAGTCCGTCTCCTGAGAATCCGAGATCGTTCAGTGCAGACGGCGGGATGAGACTTAGCTGAGGGATCGCCGAAGGCGCGGAAAGCCTCGCGGTTTTGCGGGGCCTCCGCGTGGAGTAGGCACCATGCTGGGGATGAGCTGCTTTGGCGGCACGGTGCTGGGGTGCGAGCTATCCGGGCGGTGGGCTACCGTTTGGTGGATCCGGCGGTCGGGCGTGGGTTTTGTCGGCGGCGAGCCGTTTGACCGCTTCTTGGTAGGCGGGCTGCCCGGTAATCGGCGTTCCCCAGGGCGGGATGTAGTCAACGGGCCCTTTTAGACGAAAGACATAGCCTCTGCCGGTCGGGCTGGTGGGGTCATCGTCGTTGATGCCGTTGTGGTAGGCGCACAGCATGGTCAGGTTGGGCGGGTTGGTCTCCCCGCCTGCCTGCCAGGGAATGATGTGGTGGACTTGGCAGTAGTCCGCCGGTTTATTGCAGTCCTCGATAGCGCAGGTGGGGTGTTCGGCGCTGGCCATGATGCGCTGCTCGAGGCTGGCAAAGCGCGAAAGTCGGTGCAACCACACCGGCCCGATGGTGGGGTGGACCAATGTGGCGTAGCCAGTTTCGGCGAACTTGTAGGTGAGAAACTCTGCGCCACTCATGCGCCCGCCGTTGGTGAGCTCGAGTTCGATGTCGTCGCCGTCATGGCGGACGACTTTGTCGAGCTCGTCGAGCGTTATCACGACGTTGGTTCCCACCGCCGGCCGCGAGCCCACGCCTTCTTTGAAGAAAACCTGGTGGGTGGCGTCCAGGAGGTCGGCGGGGTTGATGGACTCGAGTGTGCTGCGAATGGTGGATATGTTCAGAGCGGTATCGGTAACCGTGAGCGAGTGCGGGCCATTCTTGCGGTAGGTCAGCCGCACCCCTGGTGAAGGCACGCGTTTGGGCCTGAGCTCCTTCAAGCGCTCCACCGCCACTGAAGCAACCCGTTCTGAAGGCGTGGATGCCAGCGCGACGCGCAAATTCCAGACATCGAGCTGTTTCTTCAACTTGGCGGTGTAGGACTCAATCAGGTTCAACGTGGCCAGGTCGTGGCCCTGGCGTTGGGCCGCCTGACGCGCTGCGCGCTGCTTTCCGGTGAAGCGGGTATCGCCGAAATAAATGGCATGAAGCGACGCCAGCTCCGCGGCATCACCGGCCGAGGCGCCGAGCGCACGTAAGCCTTCGGGTGTGCTGGTTGCTGCTTCCACCAACGCAATCCCCGAATTGCGAAGGCGGATGTAGGTTTCGATATCCCCCATGGGCACAGAGACTAAAACAGGCCTTAATGCCTCGCAACCGGAGGAGAAAACGCCCTGTTCATGTGCCTCATAACTTGGATCTCACGCGGGAATGGCCAGCACCCACACGGCCAAACGCAGCCCCGAGCTCGTAATCCACGCGAGAATAACTGGACTGGGCGCAATGACACGAATGGCTATAAGTTCACAGGGCCAACATATCAAGTGGTATGTTTGGTGAAACAAATGAACTAGCGTCCCGCTCATCTTTGTTCTGCCGCTGAAAGTCCTGGGCAGAAGGTTAAGAGCGGACCTGAGCTATCACTATAAGGAGGCGGGAATGAGCCGTGAGACTGAAGAAGACCGGAAGAATGGTTCTTCGCCTGGTCGGGCGAATGAGGGGAGTGCTGCGACCCGCGACAGCGAAGCCATGGGCTGGCACCGCGTCCTGGATTGGCGCCCCACGAGTACCGTGTCGCGCGTGCTCATCGTTTTTCTTCTCGTTGCACCGCTGATCGTCGCCGGCACCATGATGTGGGCCATGTGGGACCCGTCAAAGTACATGCGCAACATTGACCTGGCGGTGGTGAATGAGGATGCGGGCGTCGAGAAGCAGGGCAAATACACCAATTACGGTGATCAGGTCGTCGAAGGCCTGTTGGAGACGGGGTACCTGAACTTCGCCGAGGTCAGCAAAGACGATGGGGACGAGGGGTTGCTCAAGGGCAAGTACCTCATGGTGGTGACCATCCCGGAGAACTTTTCCGAGCAGGCCGTCACCATCATCAGCGATAAACCAGTCAAACCGGAGATTCATTTCGCCACCAATGATTATTACGGCACGAATGGCTCGGTGATTTCCTCCAGCCTCATCCCGCAGGTCCAGACCAGCGTGGAAAATGCGATTTCCAAGAAATACGCCGACCAGGTCATCGAAGGTCTCAACAAACTCAGCGACGGCCTAGGCACCGCGGCGGAGGGCGCCGGCCGTCTCGATGAGGGTGCGGGCAAATTGCAGGAAGGCGGCGGGCGCGCGGTCGAGGGAATCGCCAAGCTGGACGCCGGCGCGGGCGATCTCAACAACGGTACGGGCCAGCTGCTGGACGGCACGAACCGCCTGAATGACGGAGTAGGACGCCTCAGCGATGGCGCCGCGCAGCTCGATGATGGCGCCGCCCAGCTTGCCGACGGCTCCGACAAACTCCTTGCCGGCACCGGCCGCCTAGCGGATGGCGCGGGTCAGATCGACGGCGGTGTTAACCAGCTCACGGGCATGCTCATCCCGGTGCTCAAGCAGGCGCAGGCTGTGGCCCCGGCACTCCTGCAGCTTGTCGACGTCCTCCGCGGCCTCGGCATGCACCAACAAGCTGAGCAGCTTTATTCACTGGTCTCCAAGCTGGACCCGGCCGCCAGCGGCAACATGGTGGCGCAGTTGGAGAAGCTTTCTGCCGGCACCGGCCAGCTCTACTACAACCTGGCTGATCCCAATTCGGAGTACCTGGGCGGCATGATGGCTCTTAATGACGGTGCGCACCGCTTGTCCGATGGTTCCCAGCAGCTGCGTGCGGGTGTTGGCGAACTGAGCGACGGTGCCGCCCAGCTGAAGGACGGTGCTTCCCGCTTGCACGAGGGCACCGGCACGTTGAAGGATGGCACGAGCCAGCTCGCCGCCGGTGGCACCGAGCTGAAGGATGGCATGGACCAGCTCAAGGCGGGCTCGAACGAATTGGCCACCAAGCTTGTCGACGGCGCCGCCAAGGCCCCCTCCATTACCCAGCCGGATACGTCTGCGCAGAACATGGCCGTGCCCATCAACTTCACCTCCTCCAACCTTCACCCAGTGCAGACGGTGGTCGACCCGGTCGATCCGACCCAGAAGAACATCACTGGTGGCGTATCGATGCTCTTCGTGCTCGTCTTCGGCTTCCTCGTCATGCTGCTGGTTGCCATGACACTGCCTTATTATCTGGGGCGCCGGGGCGAGTCGGCCACAAGCCCGGTGCGCGGTATCCTCGCAGCCTTTGGAGTCGTGGCGGGCTTGAATTTCCTCGTCCTAGCCTTCATGGCCTTCATGTCCTCCATGATGGGATGGTCACCGGCGAGCTGGCCGATGATGCTGCTAGTTATCGCCGCCATCGCCGCCGTGGGGGCGGCGACCTACCAGTTCTTCCTGGTCACCTTTGGACGCAAGATCGGCGCCATCTTCGCCGTAGGTGCGTTCGCTCTGGGCATCATGGTCTTCGGCGGTGTATGGCCGGTGGCGGCGATTCCGCGCCCGTTGAGCATGTTGCATCCTTTCCATCCGATGTCCTATGCGAAGAATGCCTTTACCCGCGCCACCGACGGCATCCACGACGGAACTTTCTGGGCCGGTATCGCGGTGTTGTTTATTGTGACAGCCCTCGCACTGGTGGCTTCCTGCGTGGTCTTCCGGGCTCGCCACCATGGCACCGCCCGAATTGTGGACGAGCACCTCTTCCGCGCTCCGGCGTTGGTCGACGCCTAGTAATCGCGAGACGCGAGCCCACCCGGAAGGTTACGCAGCTCGATGCCCATATCCGCCGCCAGATCGGCGTAGCGTAGGACGAAGCCCGCGCTGCGCCCACCGGAGGGGCAGGCCACGTAGACCAGTTCGGAGGAGCACGAAGCGAGCGCTCGGCGCACGGCATCATCATCGGTGACGGTATGCCAGGGCAGTGACACCGTGGCATCAGGAAAGCCGGTGTTCTCGGAGATATCGAGGAGGGCGGCGTGGCCGTCGCGAAGCTCAGGCGGAAAGCTGCGCTCTCCGGGCAAGGTGCTGACCAGCGGGCGCGCAGGATCCGGGCCGACTGTGAGCGTGCGGAAACTACCGGGCAGCGCCTCATAGGACGTAACACGGCCACGCAGCTCCTCATGGTGCGGAAGCTTCCCCAACCAGCCCAGCGTCGCGGTGGCCATGAGCCCCGCGATGACGGACGTCGTAGCACCCAGGACCCCAGCCGTGGAGCACTCGAGCGCCTCGCCCTCCGGCGGGGCGGGGAAGAGATCACGCAAGCCCACCCCGCGCCCGTCAGCGCAGTCCTTACCGGAATGCCACAGCGCGGCCTGCCCGCCGTAGCGCAGCACGGTTCCCCAATCCAGCGGGGTAGAGGTGAGCTCGCAGGCGTCTGCGACGAGGTACTTCGTGTCGAAGGTATCTGAGCCATCGAGGACGAGGTCGGCCTCGGCGCAGAGGTCAAGAACAGTAGAGGAAGTCAGCCGCGCGTTGAGCGCGGTGATTTGCAGCTCGGGGGCAAGCTCGCGGGCGCGCGCGGCGGCTACCTCGGCCTTGGGCTTGCCGACGTCCCCCGCACCAAACAGCACCTGCCTGTGCAGGTTGCTGATATCGACGGTATCGGAATCGATGAGCGTGATGCGCCCGATGCCTGCCGCCGCGAGCTGCTGGAGAGCCGGGCAGCCCAGCCCGCCGGCGCCCACGACGAGCACGTGCGCGGCATTGAGACGCTCCTGGGCCGCATCGCCGAAGCCGGGCAGGAGGCGTTGGCGCGCGGTCCGGGCGCGTTCGGTTTTGCTGAGCATGATGTCTGTCCTTTTAAGCAGTGGGCTATAGGACCTGGTCCGCCCAGGAGGCTAGGCCCTCGAAGGTGGAGGATGCCTGGGCATGTTCGCGCTGCGGGATACGACCGGCGCTGCGCGCGAGTCGTCCCGCTTCGACGGCGTGGCGCATGGCGGTGGCCATGGCTTCCGGATCTTGGCAGCGGTTGACTGCGCTGGCGAGCAGCACACCGGAGCAGCCGAGCTCCATGGCGAGGGTGGCATCGGAGGCGGTGCCGATGCCGGCGTCGACAAGCACGGGCACCGAGGCACGTGAGCAGATGAGCTCGAGGTTGTGCGGGTTGAGGATGCCCAGCCCGGTGCCGATGGGGGCGCCCAGCGGCATGACGGCCGCAGCGCCCGCATCCTCGAGGCGCTGGGCGGCCACGGGATCGTCGCTGGTGTAGGCCAGCACGGTGAAACCTTCGGCGCTGAGCAGTTCGGTGGCGTCGAGGGTCTCCACGACATCGGGCAGGAGCGTGTGCTCGTCGGCGATGACTTCTACCTTGACCCAGGATGTCCCCAGCGCCTCGCGGGCCATGCGGGCGGTGAGCACGGCCTCGCGCGCGGTGCGGCAGCCGGCGGTGTTGGGCAACGGAGCGATGCCCAGCCGGCGCAACAGGTCGAAGATGCTCTCACCGTCACGGGTACCAGCGTGGCGGCGCATGGCCACGGTGGTCAGCTCGGTTCCGGAGGCGACGAGCGCGCGCTCCAAGGCCTCATGGCTCGTGGCCCCACCGGTGCCCATGATGAGGGGGGAAGAAAAGGTGGTATCGGCGATGGTGAGCATGTAGTTTCTAGCCTCCCTGAACAGCGGTGAGGACTTCCACGGTCGCGCCTTCGGTGAGTGGGGTGGACTCCCACTGCGAGCGTGGAACGACCTGCTCGGACAGTGCCACGGCGGTGCCGTCGGCGTCGATGCCTTTTTCTTCCAGCAGTTGGGCGACGGTGTCTGCTGCCGTGTCATAGGGCTGACCGTTAAAGATCAGAATCATTGTTGCTCCTTGAGGTGACGCAGGGGATCACATGCGGTGAGATCGATGCTGGGTTCGGTGCCTTCGATGAGCTCGCGGGTGCAGCGCGCGGCTAGGGCCGTGAGCAGAATGCCGTGGCGGAAATAGCCGGTGGAGATGACGAGCTTGTCGCTGACGCGGCCGAGATACGGCAAGTCATCCGGAGTGCCAGGGCGGGCACCCGCGCTGGCCTCGAGGAATTCGCATTCTTCGATGGCGGGGAGAATGCGGATGGCGTCGCGAAGCAGCGCGTAGACACCGCCGGCCTGGGCCGTGGCAAGCGTGTCCTCGCGGGTTGTAGCGCCGACCGCGAGGGTGCCATCTCCGCGGGGGATGAGGTAGATGGGGCGGTCCTCCACGAAGCCGCGGACGACTCGGGTGAGCAGCGGCTGGAGCTCGTCCGGTACGCGCAGGCGCAGGATATCTCCGTACACCGGGCGCAGGTGCAGCGGGGAATCTGTGAGCCCAGCCGCGGCTGCCCACTCGATATCGCGTGCCCCCAGGCCTGCAGCGAGCACCACATCGTCGGCGTGGAATTGGCCTGCGGGAGTGCTCACGACGCCAGTGGCGGCGTCAATAGACTGCGCTGCCGTGCGGAAGAAGCGCACCCCAAGACCCTGGGCAGCGCTGATGAGGGCAGCCGCCCACTGGCGGGGAAAGACCTGCGTGTCGCCCGGGATACTCACTGCAGCGGCCAAACGTGGCGAGAGTAAAGGTTCGGCACGCCGGGCCTCGCGCACGGTGATGCGCTCGACCTCCATGCCGTGGAGGGACTGATAGTCAGCCAGCTCGGTGAGATGCTGAGCATCCGCGCGGTCGGCGGCGACGACGAGTGTTCCCTCGGCGCGGTAGCCAGTGGGGACCTCCGTGTGGGCGGCAACCAGATCGATAAGCTCTGGGTACCACGCGCCGGAGGCACGCATCAGCGGGAAGAGAGGATCCTGCTGGTAGACCACCTCCGCGGCGGGGGCGAGCATGCCTCCGGCGTAGTGCGAAGCCCCAGAGGCCGGTGCCGGGTCCAGCACCGTGACCTCATAGCCTTGGGCAGCCAACTCCACTGCTGTGGCCAGACCAATGACGCCAGCTCCGACAACGATGACTGAAGAATCAGAGCTAGTACTCATCGCGCACCTTCGTCGAAACCGGACAGCAGTTCACGGCAATAAGCTTCCGGGTCCTCGGCGTGCATGATGCCGCGCACGACGGCTAGGCCGGCCACGCCGGTTGCCGCCAGATCGGCTGCATCGTTGGCGGTGACATCCCCGATGGCCACGAGCGGTACGCGGGAGAGCTTCACCAAATCCGGGTAGGCATCAAGCCCTAATGGCGTGCGGCCGGATTCCTTCGTCGGTGTCGCGCGGAACGGGCCGCAGCCGATGTAGTCAATGACATCTGCGACGTCATTGGCGGACTCAACCAACTCGCGGGTGCCGGTGGTCAGACCGATAATCGCGTCCGGCCCCAACAACGCGCGGGCGGCGGCCACGGGCAGATCGTCCTGGCCAACATGCACGCCGTGCACCGGCTCGCCGGCGTGGCGTAGGGCGGCGGCGACGTCGACGCGGTCGTCGATAAGCACACGCGTTTCTGGGTTGGCCTGTGCCACCGCGCGGGCTACCTCTCGACCCAGATGGTAGAGGTCGCGGGCGGAAATCGGCTTGGAGCGTACCTGTACAACCCCGGCACCGCCCCGGGCCGCTGCGGCAGCGATGCGCACGATCTCCGCAGGCGTGCCCTTGCCCGTGACGAAGTAGCAGCGAAGATCAGGCATGCGTGGTTTCTTCCTCCTGATAGAGCTGGGATCCCTGAGCCTTAAACTCTTCCGACATCTGCTTCTCACCGGCACGGGCAGCGGCCACAACCTCGGGATCGATGGCGCCCTTACCCGGGAAACTTGGCATACCAAGGGAATCGGAGAAGGTATCCCGGATGTCCTGGCTGATGCGCATAGAGCAGAACTTCGGGCCGCACATGGAGCAGAAGTGCGCGGTCTTCGCCGGCTCCGCGGGCAGGGTCTCGTCGTGGTAGGCCTGCGCGGTGTCTGGGTCGAGGGAGAGCGCGAACTGGTCGTGCCAGCGGAACTCAAAGCGAGCCTTGCTCATCGCGTCATCCCAGGCGCGCGCACCTGGGTGGCCCTTGGCCACGTCGGCCGCATGGGCGGCAAGCTTATAGGTGATGACGCCGGTCTTGACGTCATCGCGGTTGGGCAGCCCCAAGTGCTCCTTCGGGGTGACGTAGCACAGCATGGCCGTACCACCCATGGCGATGTGCGCCGCGCCAATGGCGGAGGTGATGTGGTCATAGCCCGGGGCAATATCGGTGACCAGCGGGCCCAGCGTGTAGAAGGGCGCATCGGAGGCCCAGTCCTGCTCGAGCTCGTTGTTTTCCTGAATCATGTTGAGCGGCACGTGCCCCGGGCCTTCCACCATGACCTGGACGTCGTACTCCCAGGCGCGCCGGGTGAGCTCACCGATGGTCTTGAGCTCGGCGAACTGGGCGGTGTCGTTGGCATCCGCTAGGGAGCCGGGGCGCAAGCCATCGCCGAGCGAGAAAGCGACGTCGTAGCGCGCAAAAATCTCACAGAGTTCGTCGAAGTTTTCATAGAGGAAGGACTCCTTATGGTGCGCCAGGCACCAGCCCGCCATGATAGAGCCGCCGCGGGAAACAATGCCGGTAACACGGTTCGTGGTCAACGGCACATAGGGCAGCAGCACGCCGGCGTGCACGGTCATGTAATCCACGCCCTGCTCGCACTGTTCGATGACGGTATCGCGGAAAATCTCCCACGTCAGGTCCTCAGCTACGCCGTTGACCTTCTCCAGCGCCTGGTAGATGGGCACGGTGCCGATGGGGACCGGTGAGTTGCGCAGGATCCACTCGCGCGTGGTGTGGATGTCATCACCGGTGGAGAGGTCCATAACGGTATCCGCGCCCCAGCGGGTGGCCCAGCGCAGCTTCGACACCTCTTCCTCAATGGAGGAGGTCACCGCGGAGTTGCCGATGTTGGCGTTGATCTTGGTCAGGAACTTGCGGCCGATAATCATCGGCTCCGACTCGGGGTGGTTGACGTTGTTAGGCAGGATGGCGCGGCCACGGGCGATCTCGGAACGCACGAACTCTGGGTCGCAGTGCTCGCGCAGAGCCACGAACTCCATCTCCTTGGTGACGATCCCCTGGCGTGCGTAGTGCATCTGGGTAACGCGCTTGCCTTCCTTCGCACGCAGCGGCTGGCGACGCTCCCCCTTCCACTCCAAGGAAGCCGCACCGCGGCGCTCGGCCGAGCGGCCATCGTCAGCAAGGTTGCGTGCGCGGCCCTCATACTCTTCAACGTCTCCGCGCTCCGCAATCCATTCGGCGCGCAGGGCCGGCAGGCCTACTTCAGGCTCACACTCCGGGCCGCGCGTGCGGTAGATGCGGAAGGGTTCGTTGGGCCCTGTGGGGGAATCATCCAGCTGGATCTCGGTCTCGGGCACCTCCAGACCTTTCTCCCGGATGGGGGAGTAGGAGTGCTTGGGGTGGATCTCGCCGGAGTCGGTGGACTGGATGGGGTTATGGGTAGCCGTCATGGCTGCTCCTCTCTTCCTTCGCTGGTGCTAACCAGACAGGTTCGAACGGTGCAGGCGCGGTATCAGCGCCACTCTCAGCCCACTTCCCGTGGGCACCCGTGGGGTATCAGTGCGTCACCCACCTTAGAGCCCCCGGTGGGCAGGTGTCAGGCGTTTGGGGCAATTTGTTCTGCGGGGGTGGGGTGTGGAAAGATAGCGATGTTCTGTGTAATAGGCACGAACCGGTCAGCCGCTTCGCGGTGGCGCCAGGGTCCTCTGTCTTAAACTGAAAAGGAAAACACCAATGGCAAACCTCATTGATAAGGTTGATGCAGCTTCGCTGCGCGACGATATCCCGTCCTTCCGCCCGGGCGATACCCTTGACGTCAACGTCAAGGTCATCGAGGGCAGCACCGAGCGTACCCAGCTCTTCAAGGGTGTCTGCATCCGCCGTCAGGGCGACGGCATCCGCGAGACCTTCACCGTGCGTAAGGTTTCCTTCGGCATCGGCGTTGAGCGTACCTTCCCGGTTCACTCCCCGAACATTGCCTCCATCGAGGTAGTTCGCCGCGGCCGCGTGCGCCGCGCGAAGCTGTACTACCTGCGCGACCTGCGTGGCAAGAAGGCCCGCATCAAGGAGCGCCGCTAATTTACAGCGCGTCACAGCCCTTCGCCTTATCCTCATCGCGAGGAAAGGTGAAGGGCTTTCTTTTTTGGCTTCATCCTTCTAGCGCGCGCCGCGCGGGGCCCACAAGGCCCGTGAGGATAAGACACATTGCTAGGATTTAGTCCGTGGAAAAAGAAAACGACTTTACTGAAGGTTCCCAGGGCGCTGGGGGAGAGGCGTCGGAAAGCGCGGCATCCCCAACTGAGGACAAGAAGCAGATGCCTTGGTTGCTGGAGACTGTCATCGTGGTGGTCTGTGTGCTCGCGGTCGTTGGAGTTTTCCAGAACTTCGTGGGCCGGCAGTATGTCATCCCGTCCGGCTCCATGGAGCCGACACTGCACGGCTGCGAAGGGTGTAACAACGACCGTATCTTCACCGAGAAGGTTTCCTATTACGGCGACAAGAGCCCGGAGCCTGGTGATGTCGTGGTCTTTAAGGGGACCCCGGACTGGGACAGCAATTGGGTGTCGCCACGCTCCGATAACCCGGTGATCCACCGTATCCAGGATGCCCTGAGCTACGTGTCGCTCACCCCGCCCGACGAGAACACCTTGGTAAAGCGCGTCATTGCCACCGGTGGCCAGACGGTGTCCTGCCAGGAGGGGGATCCGGCAGTCATGGTGGATGGCAAGCCTATTGAGCAGGATTATGTGCAGGATCCGCCAACCTATCGCGTTGATGAGACCACCGGTTCCTACGCCTGCGGCGGCGCGTATTTTGGCCCCGTGACCGTGCCTGAGGGAAATATCTGGGTAATGGGAGATAACCGCACGGCCTCCGCGGACTCGCGTTATCACATGCAGGACGAGTACCAAGGAACTATCCCGCTGGAGAACGTTCGCGGCAAGGTGATGTTCATCTTCTTCCCCTTCAACCGCATCGGTGGAGTCGATGACCCGGACATCCAGTCTTAGAATTCGCGATGTCTTATGGGCGCTGGCAGTTACCTTCGTGGCGCTGGCGCTGATTCAGGCCTTCGTGGGCAGGATGTACCTCATCCCGTCCTCCTCCATGGAACCCACACTGCATGGCTGCCCGGGATGTACGAATGACCGCATCGCCGTGCAGAAGGTGAGCTATTACTTCAACGACCCGCGTCCTGGGGAGGTCGTGGTCTTTTCCGGGCCAGACTCGTGGAACACGTCTTTTGAGGTGAAGCGTTCCCGCAACGTGCTCCTGCGCGGCATACAAAACCTTGGTGCCGCCGTGGGGCTCGTTCCCAACGGCGACAACATCTTGGTCAAGCGAGTCATCGCCACCGGCGGGCAGACCGTGTCATGCCAGGAGGGGGATCCAGCCGTGATGGTGGATGGCAAGCCCACCAACCAGGACTTCGTTCTGAATCCGCCGGAGATACCTGTTGATGAACGCGTGGGCTCGCAGGCCTGCGGTGGCGCCTACTTTGGTCCCGTCACGGTCCCGGAGGGTCACCTGTGGGTCATGGGCGATAACCGCACAAACTCGCTGGATTCGCGCGCGCACCTCGGAGACAAACTGCAGGGCACCGTACCCGTGGAGAACGTTCGCGGGAAGGTTGCCGCCGTGGTGATGCCGTTCAGCCGCGCCCAGACTATCGATGCTCAACCGGTGTAAACGCTATGCGCCGTCTCAAACAGAAGAGAACCTATGAGGTTGCGCTCTCCAAGGCGGGGCTGGGGCCTGTCGCGGGGGTGGATGAAGCCGGGCGTGGGGCCTGCTGCGGGCCGGTGACGATTGCCGCGTGCATTTTGCCCGATCGCATCATTCCCGGTTTGGAGCGGCTCGATGACTCGAAGAAGCTCACGCCGGCGGCCAGGGAGAAGCTGGAGCCGCTGATCAAACGTCGCGCGCTGGCGTGGTCGGTGGTGCACGTGGGAGCAAAGGACATCGATGCCTTTGGCATCCAGCACGCCAACCTGTCGGGGATGCGCCGCGCGGTGGCACAGCTTAAGGTCCGACCGGGCTATGTGCTGAGCGACGCCCTCTTTGTCCCCGGCCTGCCTACCCCGCAACTGCCGATCATCGGCGGCGATACTGCCGCACGCTGCATCGCTGCGGCAAGCGTTGTGGCCAAGGTGTCTCGTGATCGCTTGATGGATGAGCTCGCGCAGCGCTACCCGGGCTATGCCTTGGAATCGCATAAGGGGTATGGCACCGCCGCACACCAAGAGGCCATCGTGCAGTTGGGAGCGACGCCGGAGCACCGCATGAGTTATCGCAACGTTGCTGGGGCTCATGCGCAATTCCTCGCGCGCGCCTGAAGCCTGAGGCGGGGTGCGGGAACTAAGCTGGTGCTCAATCTGTGACACCGTGATCCCGGTTGATTGTGAGCGAAGGAGAAGCACACCGTGAGCGCTGAGGAACTCGATAACTACGAGGCTGAAGTCGAGCTGTCGCTGTACCGCGAATACCGCGATGTAGTCAGCCAATTCTCCTATGTGGTGGAAACCGAACGCAGGTTTTACCTGGCCAATGCGGTCGAGCTCATTCCGCATACGTCTGGACCGGACGTCTATTACGAGGTCCGCATGTCCGATGCATGGGTATGGGATATGTACCGCTCGGCGCGCTTTGTGCGCTACGTCCGTGTGATCACTTACAAGGACGTCAACATTGAAGAGCTGGACAAGCCGGACTTTGTCCTCCCAGAGTAAAGCTCATGTGCGGGGTGCGGGTGCCAATAAAGTGGTGAGCCCGGACTAGTTATCCACAGATTTGGTGGGGGGAGGCTCAAAGCTCTCGCCAGGGGGATACCGAGTGAGGTGTTCTGGAAGTGCCGTAAGGGGGTGTGCGGCACAGGAATTGTCTTGTGTCGTGCTTGCGGCGTGTTGTGTACACGTTCAATTCCAAGGAGCACCATAATGACAAAAAATCTAGCGACTTCCGTGCATTCACCGAGCGTGGGGCAGACCATCCGCCCTGCGGATGCACTGGGGAAAGCGGGGGAGAAGTTCGCCGCTGACTTTTACCGAGCGCGCGGGGCTCAGGTGATAGCCGCGAACGTCCACTACCGTGTGGGCGAGCTCGACCTCGTTGTGCGCGAGCCTGATGGAACCATCGTCTTCTGTGAAGTTAAAACCCGGGCAACCCGCAACTTTGGCGTCGCTGAAGCGGTAACACCGCGCAAGCTGAAGCGCCTTCGCAAGGCTGCCGCGCAGTGGCTGAGCGCAAGGCGGAGTACTACCCAGCCCTTAAGCAAGGTTCGCTTTGATGTACTCGGGCTCGTGTCCACAGGGGCTGAGAAGGGGGAAACCTTCGACGTGGAGTATTTCCAGGGAGTTGACCATGGCTCTCGGTAGGTGCGACACGATTGCGCTAGATGGCGTGCTGGCCAGGGTGGTCACCGTGGAAGCCAACGTGGGTCCCGGGCTGCCCGGTGTCCATGTGGTGGGACTGGGTGATGCCGCGATTTCGGAGTCGCGGGATCGCATCCGGACCGCGGTGAGCAACTCGCACCTACCGTGGCCGAAAACAAAGGTCGTGGTGTCCATGTCACCAGCATCGTTGCCCAAGGCCGGCGCACATTTCGATCTCCCCATGGCGCTGGCTATCTTAGCGGCAGGCCAGAGCGAGAAAAGTCGGCTCAGCGGGGCGCTCGTGCTCGGCGAGTTGGGACTGGACGGGCAGGTTCGCCCGGTCTCCGGCATCATCCCGGCGATTCTGGCGGCGCGCTCGCAAGGCTATGACACGCTGATCATTCCGGTTGGTAATGCGGCGGAAGCAGCATTGGTTCCCGGCATGCGAGTGCTGGTTGCCGAAACCCTCTGGGATGCTTTCGCTTGGGTATGCGGGAGTGATTGCCTGCCGGACGCGCAGCTGATCACGCACGCTGCGGCGCCCGCGCGCGAACAAGTTGCAGACTTCAGCGAAGTAGCCGGACAGCGGGAAGCCAAGTGGGCAGCAGAGGTTGCCGCGGCTGGCGGCCATCACGTGATGATGGTGGGGCCACCTGGTTCCGGCAAATCAATGATTGCTTCGCGTTTGCCGGGCATCCTTCCGCGCTTGACCACGGAAGAAGCGGTGGAGGCTACCGCGATCCACTCGGTGGCGGGAGCCGTTGGCACCGCGATTTCCCGGGTCCCTTTCATCGCGCCGCACGCTTCGGTCACGAGGGCCGCGCTGATTGGCGGTGGATCGGGGCGCCCGCGGCCAGGTGCGGTGAGTCTGGCGCACCATGGAGTGCTTTTTCTCGACGAGGTCAGCGAGGTTCCGGCGCAAGTACTGGATAGCTTGCGCGCACCGCTGGAAGAAGGACAGGTGCGCCTGACTCGGGCTAGCCGCGAGGTAATTTTTCCCGCCCGCTTTCAACTGGTGTTGGCTGCGAACCCGTGCCGCTGTGGCGCTGAGGAACCGTCACGCTGCGAATGCCGGGCAGCAGACAGGATGAACTACCTATCCAACCTTTCGGGCCCATTGCGCGACCGCCTCGACATCATTGTGTCTTTGTCTGGGCAATCCGCGGTACTGCACCCAGAAGGGGAGGAAACCTCCGCAGACATTGCTCAACGTGTGTCCGCTGCCAGGGAACGGATGAAGGCGCGCTGGGAGGCCGATGGGCTGGGAAGCGTAGTCAATGGCGCCGTGTCCGCCTCCTACTTGCGACGTCATCGCCCAGCAGCGGAGTCGGCCATGATTATGCTTGCTGCCTACTTGGCTGAAGGGGAGCTCAGCCAGCGTGGGGTGGATCGTGTGCTGCGCTTGGCGTGGACGTTGGCGGACCTCGATGGAACCGCCCGTCCTGAGCTTGACCACGTCAGCCGCGCACTCGATCTCCGTGGCGCTGACACGATCGAAAGGCTGGCCGCATGAGCGAACTCAACGTGTCGACCAGCCGTCACACCTGGGCCTACCTCAACCGCGTGGTGGAAGGACCCTCACCAACCCTCCACGGTCTGCTGACCCAATACCCGGCTGAGGAGATAGCGCGAGGAATCTATAAGGGAGAGGACTGGATCGGACCCCTGCGGCAGGCTACGGCATCGCGGCGGGACTGGCTACGACAAGACGAAGACCTCGCCGCCGCAGAGGCGGTCGGAGCCCGGCTCATCACACTCGATGACGCGGAGTGGCCCGGGGAGGAATTTGCCCGTGCCTTTGGGTTCTACCACCAGGGGCTCGTCGATGCCCCGGCGACGTTTGATGACCAAGCAGTCCCGCCCCACAGCCTCTGGGTTCGCGGCGGGAACCTGCGCGAAGCGGTAGCCCAATCCGTTGCCCTGGTGGGCACGCGCGCCGTGAGCCGGTACGGCTGGGAGGTGGGCTCACTTCTGGCTGGTGGCCTCGCAGCGCACCAATGGACCGTGGTGTCCGGTGGGGCAGTGGGGGTTGATACAGCGGTGCACGAGGCAGCTCTCGACGCAGGTGGGCAGACCGTCGCGGTAGCAGCCTGCGGTATCGACATTTCCTACCCGGCGCGCAATGCGCGTCTCTTTGACAGGATCGCCGGGAATGGGTGCATCGTGTCCGAGTTCGCGCCGGGCACACGGCCACAGCGCTTCCGCTTCTTGTCCCGCAACCGCCTCGTGGCGGCGATGACCAGCGGCACCGTGGTGGTGGAAGCCGGGTTTCGTTCTGGCGCGTTGAACACGCTGAACTGGGCGGAGGCTCTGGGCCGGGTTGCCATGGCGGTGCCGGGCCCAGTCACGACGTCTGGGTCCTTGGGGTGCCACCAACGCATCCAGGATGGGCGAGCGCAACTGGTGGCCTCAGTCGACGAAATACGTGGACTCGTGGGCAAAGTCGGGGAAGTGGACGCTGCGGGTCAGTATGAACTTGAGTTCCAGCCAACCCCGGTGCAGCGCTTGTCCCGCAACGAGCTCAAAGTGTATGACTCCACTCCGCCGGAAAGTGCGGAGGAGGGAGCGAGTGCGGAGGATATCGCGGCTGCTGCGGGAATGCGGGTGGCGCTGACCATCCACCTGCTCGTGGCGATGCAAAAGATGGGGGTGATAACGCGCTCGGGCGCGATGTGGCAGCGCACCTGAGTACACTCATGTGACATGAGTGGAGCAAGTGGTAACGCCGAACGGCGCGTGGGCGGCCAGCTGGAGGAAGCGATCGAGGACTTTGCGGATTACCAGCGCATCGTTCGCGGCCGCTCCGAGGCGACTGTCCGTGGTTACTGCTCAGACCTGCGCCTGCTGGCTGCCGACGTCCCGAGTTTCTCGTCATTTACTCTGAGCGCCCTTCGCGCATGGCTGGCGGGTGCCGTCGATGAGGGAAAATCTCGCTCCACGCTGGCGCGGCGTACCGCGGCGGTGCGCGCCTTTTCCACGTGGGCTGCGCGCGAGGGGCACCTCGAGACTGATGTCGCCCAGCGCCTGGCTACGCCCAAGGTGGGCAAGCATCTGCCCACTGTGATGTCGCCCGCTGCCGCCGGGGAACTGATGGGCAATGCGGTCTCCGCCGATGAGATCCATTTCCTGCGTGATAGCGCCATGCTCGAGTTTCTCTATGCCACCGGCGCGCGCGTAGCCGAATTGGTGAGCTTGGACATCGGGGATGTGGATCTTTCCCGCCGCACCGCGCGCGTGACTGGTAAGGGCAATAAGCAGCGCGTCGTTCCCTTCGGGGACGCGGCCCACGACGCGCTGCGCGCCTGGCTGAAGACGGGGCGCCCCGAGCTCGCCGGTGAAACGGAAGCGGTCTTCGTGGGCACGCGCGGACGCCGAATCGATGCGCGCCAGGTCCGCCGCGTCGTCGAACGCGCCGCACAAGTCACGGGCGCGCCGGGGCTCACCCCGCACGGCCTACGCCACTCCGCGGCTACGCATCTGCTCGAGGGCGGGGCCGATTTACGCATCGTGCAAGAGTTGCTCGGCCATTCTTCTCTGCAGACCACGCAGGTCTATACGCACGTTTCTGCCCAGCGCCTTAAGGACGTCTACGCTCGCTCCCACCCGCGGGCTTGAGTCGAATGACGGGCTCGCCGAGGAGATCCAGCGGGTTGATGTAGTCCTCGCGACCTTTAATTGCGCCCCAATGGAGTCCCGGATAGCCATCCACGGACGGCGCGAGCGTGCCGATCACGTCTCCTTCCTGCACTCGGTCACCTTTCTTAACCCGCGCGAACACTGGTTGATAAGTGGTGCGTAGGCCGTTGCCATGAGCAATCGAAAGGGCTGGCTTACCCGCTATGGAGCCTGCGAAGTACACAACGCCGTCGCCAGCGGCACGCACCTTACCGCCGACAGGTAGATCCAGATCGACACCGCGGTGCCCGGCCATCCACCGCTTCTCAGGAGGTTCGAAGCCACGCAAGACACGCGAAGCAACCGGCTCCCCAGTGGTGGGGTCGACGAAGGCGGCGGCGAGGGGGACGTCGGCAAGCGCGGCCCAAACGCATAGCAGGGCAGATAAACAAAGTAGACGGTGACGCATGACCTCAAGCCTGCGCGTGAGCGCGGCTCGAGGGAAGGGGCTGCGCTCCGCCTGTGGATAAACTGGTGCTGAAGAAACTCATGGTGCGCTAGGGAAAAGTTTGTTAAGTCTGTCAACAATCCAGCGGAGGTGATTCGGTCGCGCCGTTTGGAATCACCGTGTGTGCAGTACTAAGCTAGCCCACAGCAGTCTGTGCTCGGCACCGAGTGGTTACCACATGGACTGACTACGCGCGGCGAAGTAGTCGCTTCCTGGGTTAAGGAAGAGACAGTCCGTGGTTGACGTGGTCCCCAGGATAATGGGGTGTTAACCAGGGCCTTCGTTGCTAGGGTGCGGAATAAAACACCGCACAATTTTTGCAAAACCGAAACAACGTATAGAAAGCGAGCGAATCATGGCAGTTGTAACCATGCGCGAGCTCCTCGACGCTGGTGTCCACTTCGGTCACCAGACCCGTCGCTGGAACCCGAAGATGAAGCGCTTCATCTTCACCGACCGTAACGGCATCTACATCATCGACCTGCAGCAGACGCTGACCTACATCGATGAGGCCTTCGAGTTCGTGAAGGAGACCGTCGCCCACGGCGGCACCATCCTCTTCGTTGGTACCAAGAAGCAGGCTCAGGAAGCCGTTGCTGAAGAGGCTTCCCGCGTTGGTATGCCCTACGTGAACCACCGCTGGCTTGGTGGTATGCTCACCAACTTCCAGACCGTCTCCAAGCGCCTGAAGCGCATGAAGGAGCTGCAGGCTATGGATGCAGCTGAGGACGGCTACAAGGGCCGCACCAAGAAGGAAGTTCTGATGCTGACCCGCGAGCGCACCAAGCTGGAGCGCGTCTTGGGCGGCATCTCCGATATGACCAAGGCTCCGTCCGCACTGTGGATCGTTGACACCAACAAGGAGCACATCGCGGTCAAGGAAGCCCAGAAGCTTAACATCCCGGTTGTTGCCATCCTGGACACCAACTGCGACCCGGATGAGGTCGACTTCCCGATTCCGGGCAACGACGACGCTATCCGCGCCACCAAGCTGCTCTCCGGCATCATCGCCACCGCTGTGGATGAGGGCAAGAAGGCTCGCGAGGAGCGTCAGCTTGCACAGGCCAAGGAGGCTGCTGGCGACACCGCTGAGAAGGACGCCCGCGACGCCGCTGAGGCTGCCGCTGCGTCTGACCCGGCTTCCGCTGAGAAGTCCGAGGACGCCGAGAAGTCCGCAGAGTAATCTGCATACCTGAAGCCCCCGTACCGCGCGGCCCCTACTGTCCGCGGCGATGGGGGCTTTTCTCACGTGTTTTCCGAAGCTTGCGAAGGCGCGTGACACACCACAGGGGTGAAACACCACGCGGAGGGTTTCCTCCGTTGGGGGAGTGGGAGAAAGCTAACACCCCCTCAACGCGACGTGGTGGTAGCGATTCAGCTACGCTGTTTCAACGAATACCGTTTAAATCCAAGGAGGATCGCTCCAACTATGGCGAACTACACTGCTGCAGACGTAAAGGCATTGCGTGAGGCCACCGGCGCCGGCATGCTCGATTGCAAGAAGGCTCTCGACGAGTCCCAGGGTGACTATGACAAGGCCGTCGAGTACCTGCGCATCAAGGGCGCAAAGAACGTGTCCAAGCGCGCTGAGCGTGAGGCAACTGAGGGCCTGATTGCTGTCTCCGGCAACACGATGGTGGAGATCAACTGCGAGACCGACTTCGTGGCCAAGAACGAGGCTTTCAAGTCCTTCGCTGCCAAGATCGCTGAGGCTGCTGGTGAGGCCAAGGTCAACTCCGGTGAGGAACTCAACAACCTGGAGATTGACGGCAAGAAGGTTTCCGAGGTCGTCGACGAAGAGTCCGCAAAGACCGGCGAGAAGCTGCAGGCCCGCCGTGCCGTCACCATTGAGGGTGACAACGTAGCTGTGTACCTGCACCAGCGTTCCGCTGACCTGCCGCCGGCAGTGGGTGTCCTGGTGTCCTACGAGGGCAACGCAGAAGGCGCTCACGCAGTCGCTCTCCAGATCGCAGCTATGAACGCTGAGTACCTCACCCGCGAGGACGTTCCGGCTGAGATCGTTGAGAAGGAGCGCGAGATCGCTGAGGCCACCACCCGCGAGGAGGGCAAGCCGGAGGCTGCCCTGCCGAAGATTGTGGAAGGCCGCCTGAACGGCTTCTACAAGTCTGTGGTCCTGCTGGAGCAGGCAGCACTGTCTGACTCCAAGAAGACCGTTAAGCAGGTCGCAGACGAGGCTGGCACCACCATTACCGGTTTCGTCCGTTACGAGGTCGGCGTCTAAGCGCTTCTGAAGCTTTCGCAGTCATGGCCGCATGTCGTGCGGCGGCTGCCTTCCGTTCCCTCCTCCACTCCTTTTCCCTACGCCGTGTGGCCAAAGGAAAGAAGTGGGGGAGGGAGTTCGCTGTTTTAGCCTGCCCCTGAGGGTGGGGCTCGCACGCAGCTGAGTATTAGCAAGCGGCTTCCTATGGTTAAGATGGAACAGAATTATTCAAGCGCTTAACTGAAGCGTCGCCATGCGTGAAGGAGACGATGAAGACCGTGACCAACCCTGAACCGAAGCGAACCGGATACAAGCGAGTCATGCTCAAGCTGGGCGGTGAGATGTTCGGCGGTGGCAAGGTCGGCATCGACCCTGATGTGGTAGAAAACGTCGCCCGCCAAATTGCCGAGGTGGCGCAGCAGGGTACCGAAATCGCCGTCGTTATCGGCGGCGGTAACTTCTTCCGCGGCGCCGAACTTTCCCAGCGCGGCATGGACCGCGCGCGCTCCGACTACATGGGCATGCTCGGCACCGTCATGAACTCCCTGGCGCTGCAGGACTTTCTCAAACAGCAGGGCATCGACTGCCGCGTGCAGACCTCCATCAACATGGCCCAGATCGCTGAGCCCTACCTCCCGCTGCGTGCCGACCGCCACTTGGAAAAGGGCCGCGTCGTCATCTTCGGCGCCGGAATGGGCATGCCGTACTTCTCCACCGATACCACTGCGGCGCAGCGAGCCCTAGAGATCGGCGCGGAAGTCCTCTTCTTGGCCAAGGCAGTCGACGGCGTCTATTCGGCCGACCCCCGGACCAACCCGGATGCCGAACTGTATTCCGAAATCACCCCGCGTGAGGTTATTGAGAAGGGTCTGAAGGTGGCCGATGCCACCGCATTCAGCCTCTGTATGGACAACAATATGCCGATTTTGGTCTTCAACCTTCTCACGGAAGGCAATATCAAGCGCGCTGTCAACGGCGAGCAGATCGGCACGCTGGTCCAGTCCTAGTACAAATGGGCTGCGACCTGCTAAATTCTTTCCCAGAACTTTTGACTATTTCAAGGGAGTTGTAACCCTCATGATCGACGAGATCCAGCTCGAAGCTGAAGAGCACATGACCGCTTCGGTAGAGCACACCCGTGAGCAGCTGCTCACCATCCGCACCGGCCGCGCCAACCCGTCCATGTTTAACGGCTTGGTCGCTGAGTACTACGGGGTTCCGACCCCGATTACCCAGATGGCCACCATCTCGGTCCCTGAGCCGCGCATGCTGCTCATCAAGCCTTATGAGCAGTCCGTGATGAATGAGATTGAGAACGCAATTCGCAACTCGGATCTGGGCGTGAACCCGACCAATGATGGTCAGGTACTGCGAGTGACCATCCCGCAGCTGACCGAGGAGCGCCGCCGCGACATGGTCAAGATGGCCAAGAGCAAGGGCGAGGACGGCAAGATTGCTATCCGCAACATCCGCCGCCGTGCCATGGAGCAGCTGAAGAAGCTGCAGAAGGATGGCGACGCGGGTGAGGACGAAGTTATCGCCGCCGAGAAGGAGATGGAAAAGATTACGTCCGGCTACATCGAGCAGGTGGACCAGCTCGTAGCCAACAAGGAAGAAGAGCTCATGGAGGTCTAGCCTCCGCGCTCACAGAGTTTTGACTTGCCGCCGCGCCAGGCACCGACCAGCACGGCGGTCTTTTCTGTGTAGACCTTGACTTACCCCACGATTGAATGAGGAGCACGCGTGAGCACTGAGCACTCGAGCCGAATGCCCAAACCCAAAAACTCCGCGGGTCGAGACATGCCCGCGGCGATTGCCGTTGGTGTTGGTTTGGGTGCGCTCGTTGTCTTTGCGGTGTGGGCTGGACCCCTTGTGTGGTACCTCGTCGTAGCCACAGCGCTGGGCCTAGCCATGTGGGAGGTTCTTACTCGGCTGCGGGAGCACTCCTACTACGTTCCGCGGACGTTGCTCATCGTCCTGGGCCAAGCCATGGTGTGGGTCTCGTGGTTCCTTAATGCCTCCGGCCTCGTCGCGGTTTATGTGGTTGCGGTCTTGGCGCTCATGTTCGGCCGCCTCTTTCACAACGGCAGACACCGCCCCCCGATCAACTATTTGCGCGATATGTCCGTGGGTATTTTCGTTCTCACCTGGATCCCACTTTTTGGCACTTTTGCCGCGATGCTTTCGCGGGTGGAGACCCCCTTCGCCTCGGGGGCGGCGTCGATTGTCGTGTTTATGCTCTGCGTCGTCGCCTCAGACACCGGTGGTTTCATCGCCGGCGTGATGTTTGGATCGCACCCCATGGCCCCCGCGGTGAGCCCCAAGAAGTCGTGGGAGGGCTTTGCCGGCTCGGTAGTTTTCGGCACCCTGACCGGTGCATTGAGTTTCGCGTTCCTGCTGCACCACACTCCATGGGTGGGCGCGCTCATGGGCCTCGGGCTCGTTTTCTGCGCCACCCTCGGTGACTTGGTGGAGTCTCAGTTTAAGCGGGAATTGGGCATCAAGGATATGTCTGCCTTGCTGCCCGGTCACGGCGGCATCATGGACCGCCTGGATGGCATGCTGCCATCCGCGATGGTCACGTGGGTGGCAATGAGCTTCCTGACCACCCTGGCGCCGTAGGTCTTAGCGGCGCGCTTGCTTGCGTACCTGGCGGCGCAACTCGAACATGCGCCAGCCGCCCACCAGGGCCATAATGAGCGCGCCGGCAATGGCGCAGATGAGGTAAGTGACACCGGCGGGGAACTGCACTGACCAGTTAAGGAAGTTCAGCGGTACTTGGTGCTGGTTCTGCAGGATGAAGATGATAAGGACGATGAGCAGCAAGAAGCCCACGATGAGGGCAATCCACGTGCTGGCGGCGAAGGAGCCCTTGACCTTTCCGTCATTTTTATTGTCATAGTCGGTTGCGCGCGGAGCCGGCTCCACCGCACCGCCACCGGAAGTGGTTTCCGCAGACAGGTCGGTCAGCGGCTCGTCGGCCGGAGCGGTGGTGCGGAATTCCTCAGGGGAGTTTTCTGGATTCGTCATGCATCTATTAAATAGGTTGAGATGTCACTTTCGCCACTCCAGCAGAGCCTAGATTGGATAATGTGGCTGAAAACGTGGAAAATGGGCTCTACCATGGCTGAACCACTGAAACTGAATTTCTCCGCTCCGCGCCGCGGGCTACCCCCGAAGCACTTCGCGGACCTGACCGAGGCCGAGCGCATTGAGGCGCTCGCGGAACTTGGCCTGCCTAAGTTCCGGGCAAAGCAGCTGGCCAAGCACTACTACGTCCACCACACCGCCGATGTTTCCGAGATGACGGATATCCCGGCTGCCTCCCGTGAGGCAGTCCAGGAGCGTTTGTTCCCCACGCTCATGCAACCCATCCGGCAGACTTCCACCGACGACGGCGAGACCACCAAGTCCCTGTGGCGTTTGCACGACGGCACGCTGCTGGAGTCCGTGCTCATGCGCTACCCAGGGCGCGCCACCCTGTGTATCTCCTCCCAGGCCGGGTGCGGCATGGCCTGTCCGTTCTGCGCCACCGGCCAGGGCGGGCTGGACCGCAACCTGTCCACCGCGGAAATCGTGGAGCAGTTTAGGCACGCTGCTCGCCTTATGGAAGAGGAAGGCGGGCGCTTAAGCAACGTTGTCTTCATGGGCATGGGCGAGCCGCTGGCCAACTACAAGCGCGTGGTTCATGCGGTGCGCCAGATTACCGGACCTGATCTCAGCGGCTTCGGCCTGTCCCAGCGCAACGTCACTGTATCGACGGTGGGGCTGGCCCCGGCCATCCGCAAGCTCGCGGATGAGGATTTGTCCTGCACCCTCGCAGTGTCCCTGCACACCCCGGACGACGAGCTGCGCGATACTCTCGTGCCTGTCAACAACCGCTGGCCGGTCGAGGAGGTGCTCGACGCCGCCAAGTACTATGCCGATAAGTCTGGCCGCCGCGTCTCCATCGAGTATGCGCTGATCCGCGATAAGAACGATCAGGATTTCCGCGCCGACATGCTGGGCCGGAAGCTCCATGCGGCGCTGGGCTCCAAGGTTCACGTCAACGTCATTCCGCTTAACCCCACGCCGGGTTCCGAGTGGGACGCCGCTCCGAAGGCGCGCCAGGACGAGTTCGTTCGCCGCGTTATCGCGCAGGGCGTGCCGTGCACCGTGCGCGATACCAAGGGCGATGAAATCGCTGCGGCCTGTGGCCAGCTTGCCGCCGACGAGCGCGAGACGGCTTAAGCACCCTGCTTACAGTTTCCTAACAATAATTTTGCTGGAGAACAAAGCATTAATGGTTCTTGATACCGTTAATGCTTATGACTTATCCTTATCGTGCGGACTTAGCCGCTGATCCGCGCACCCAAGCTCTTGCGGTGCGCGACCTGCGCAAGTCCTTTGGTTCTCAGATCGCTGTCAATAGCCTCGACTTGGATGTTCCACGCGGATCCATCTACGGGATAGTGGGGCCCAATGGTGCGGGCAAGACCACGATGCTGACCATGGCCTGTGGTCTCCAGCGTCCCGATTCGGGCTCCAGCTTCATCGCTGGTCACAATGTGTGGGAGGAGCCCATTCCCGCCAAGCGGGCCATGGGTCTGCTCATGGATGGTGCGCCGGTCTTTGACCGCCTCACGGGCGCTGAGTATCTCCACTACCTCGGTGCTTTGCACAAGCTGGAACGCGCCGAGTCGCTGCGCCGTGCGCAGGAGCTTCTCGACGCCCTCTCCCTCTCCGATGCCGCCGACAAACGCATCGCGGATTATTCCGCCGGCATGACCAAAAAGATCCTCTTGGCCGGCGCCGTCCTGCACAACCCGGAGGTGCTCATCCTCGATGAGCCGCTGGAAGCCGTGGATCCGGTCTCCGGGCGCCTCATCCAGCAGATGCTGCGCGCCTATGCTGCGCGTGGCGGCACGGTTATTTTGTCTTCGCACGTCATGGAGCTTGTTGAGGGGCTTTGTGACCACGTTGCCATCATCAACGGCGGCCAAGTCATCACCGCAGGCCACGTTGAGGATGTCCGCCAGGGCCAAAGCCTGAGCGATCTGTTCATCGCGGCCGTTGGGGGACGGGATCTGGACGTCTCGAAGTTTGGGTGGCTGCGCTCCCCGTCGGCAGGTGAGCGCGAATGACGTCCACTCTGTTCAGGCTTCACCGCACCCTGTGGTGGCGCAGTGTCGCCTCCAACCCGTCGACGCTCATCATGGGGCTGATGATGCTTCTCTACGGGGCTATCGGTCTCGTTTCGCTCGCCTTCATGGTGTATTCCGATATCACCACCCCGGGTCACGGTTACCAAGCGCTGACCGTCGGGGTGGCAGGCGGCATGCTCATCTACGTTCTCCTCGCTCTTTTCATGCCGGCGGGGGAGAACCAGTTGAGCCCGACAACCCTGGGAGCTCTTCCTCTGACTCCCCGCGAGGTTCTTCCGGGCCTCTTCCTTTCCAGCTTGTTGACTACCCGCGCCATCATGTCGGTTGTCTTTTCCCTGGTATATGCGATCATCGGCAGCATCTTCCTTATACTGACGGGGCCTGGGTGGGCCGCAGTGCCCTTCGTCGTCGGCATGGTTCTCTCGTGTGCGACGACCATCATCTTCGGCGAATGCCTTGGCCAAGTGGCTTCCGCCATCGCGGATTCCCAGAAATCCCGCACCCAAATCGCGGCGATGGTGGTTATGGGCCTGCTCGTCTTTGGCATGCTGCAGGCGCAGAGCGTCCTGGAGTCTTTGCCGCCTCTTCACGCGGTGGGTGCCGTTAGCGCCTGGACCCCGTTTGGTGCAGGGGTGGGGTGGGCGCTCGCGCTTGCCGACGGCCACTTCCTCACCGCCCTAGCCCAACTGCTCATCGCGGTGGCCAGCCTTGGCCTGTTGGCATGGGGGTGGTCCCGTCAGATAACCGGCCTCATGCGCAATCCGGGAGCGGGTGGTGACGCAGCCAGCGAGGTGACGGGCAAGGGAGTATCCAAGTTGGAGTTGGGCGCGTGGTCTTATTCCAGTCCGGCGGCGATGGAATATACCCGCGCGTTGCGTTATCTCACCCGTGACAAGCGGCAAACAGGCATGCTGTACATGATGCCTCTGTTTGGCGTGGTGACGCTCTATCAGCTGTGGAAGGGCGATGATTTCACCGCCTATTTTATGCTGTGCTTCAGCGCAATCGTGCTCTCTTCGCTCTTGGCTAATGATTATGGCTTCGATGGGCCATCGAATTGGGTCCATATGGTGGCGCCGGTTGCCCCGCGCACCATCCTTCATGCGCGTCACCTCGCACACGTGACTATTCCCTTTATTGGGTTTGTTCTGCTCGCCGTAGTGGCTCTTGTCTTTAGCGAGAACTTCACCTTGGGCTTGTTGAGCACAGCTGTGGCCCTAGGCGTGTTCATCTCCACCGCGGCGGTGGGTTTGGGCCTGACCGTGCTTAACCCTTATCCCTTGTCCGCTCCTGGGCAGAACCGGTGGAATGATAAGTCTGGCTATTCTGCTGGTGCTTTTCTCACTGCGTTCGTCGGCATGCTGTTGGTATGGGTGCCCGCGCTGCCCGGCATCGTGGTTTCTGCCCTCGTTTACGAGCGAGGAGGCTGGCTGCTTTACGTTGCGGTGATGGTTTCGCTACTGGTCCCGGCGCTGGTTTACGCCGTTGTCTGGCGCTTTGCCGGAAACAGAGCGCAGGAGCGAACCCCGGAAATCTACGCGGTGGTCAACCGTTACGTGACCTAGGGGGCGAAAAAGATAAAACAAAGCTCCCTTTTAGCAGGCCATTCGTGAACTGCAGAAAGGGAGCTTTGCGTAAAGCGAAGAAGCGTTAGTTAGCCACCGGCTTGGCAGCGTGGCGGCCTTCGGTCACACCACGAAGGTGGGCAACGCGAGAAGGCTCGATGTTGAGGGCACGTAGCTCATCATCGGTCAGGGAAGCGTAGACGTTGTGAACGGTCTTCTGCTCGTATGCCCAGTCCGGCTCCTCGTGGCCTACCGGCTTGTTGCGGGCGGTCAGGGTGCGCACCTGGGAGAGCTTCGGCTGCAGGGCGTAAATCACCAAACCGAGGGCGATAAGGACTGCCAGGGTGATGAGCCAGATCGTCTCCACGTGGCCCTTGTGGTTACCAAAGTTATAAGCAAGCAGGAACACGACGGACGTCCAACCGGCGATCTGTACGCCCGAGCGGCTGATGCGGGACCAACCGAAACCTGCGGACGGGACGTCATCGGTGGATACGCCGTCGAAAACCTGCGATGCCGGCTTGTGGGAAGACACTTGCTCTCCTTTGCGTGTACATGCAGCTCACCCTGGTTAGAACTTGTTGACTCGAGCGAGCGCACGAAAAATGCCAGTTATTCTGTGTAGTAGTTTAAATGATCCTGCCGACAACCGCGATTAAACACCCCCGCCTTTCGCTATCGGAGCGCCTATGACTCCGGCTAGGGTGAACAGGGTGAGTACCCAACGCATTCTGATTCTCGGCTCTACTGGTTCGATTGGCACCCAGGCTCTGGAAGTTATCGCGGATAATCCGGATAAATTCACAGTCGTGGGTATCGCTGCTGGTGGGTCCAACCCACAGCTCGTCATAGAGCAGGCCCGCGCTCTCAACCTTTCGTTTGACCACGTGGCCGTCGCTAAGCCCGAAGCAGCCCGCACCGTTTCCGAGGCTCTCGGCGGCGCTGTGCTGTCGGGCCCAGACTCCGCAGAACAACTTGTCAAGGCCATCGATGCGGATAAGGTTCTCAACGCGCTTGTTGGATCCATGGGTTTGGCATCCACCATCGCCACTTTGGAGAAGGGCGAGCTGTTGGCGTTGGCGAACAAAGAATCTCTCGTCGCCGGCGGCTCCATCGTCACCCGCTTGGCGGGGGAGGGGCAGATTATTCCGGTGGATTCCGAGCATTCCGCCATGGCGCAATGCTTGCGTGCGGGCAGCGGTGTGGAGCTTGAGCGCCTCGTTCTTACCGCCTCTGGCGGTCCTTTCCGCGGGTGGACCCGCGAGGAGATGTGGGATGTCACCCCGCAGCAAGCAGCGCAGCACCCGACGTGGTCGATGGGGCAGATGAACACCCTGAATTCGGCGACTTTGGTGAATAAGGGCCTTGAGCTCATCGAGGCGACCTTGCTGTTCGACATCCACCCGGACCTTATTGATGTCACCGTTCACCCCCAATCCATCGTGCACTCCATGGCCACCTTCACCGATGGCTGCACGATTGCGCAGTGTTCCCCGCCGTCGATGAAGTTGCCGATCTCGTTGGCGCTGGACTGGCCACACCGAGTACCCGGCGCTCAGCCGGCGTTGGACTTTTCCGCCGCTCATGACTGGCGCTTCGAGCCGCTCGATGACGAAGCCTTCCCAGCCGTTCGCCTTGCCCGCGAGGTGGCCGCTGCCGGCGGCACGCATGCCGCTGTATATAACGCTGCGAACGAGGAGGCAGCGGCTGCTTTCCTGGCGGGCCGCATCCACTTCCCGGAAATTGTTGACGTGGTTAGCCACGTCGTGGGTCAGGCCTCGGAGTTCGCTGGTGTACCCTCTAGCGTCGATGATGTCCTCGCCGTGGAAGGTGAGGCCCGCCGTCGCGCAAATGCGTTGGTGGATTCACTCGCTCGTTAGAAAGCCGTCTACTTTATGGCAAATGTCCTCGGCATAGTCCTCTTCGCCTTGGGGATCGGCATTACCGTTGCCCTGCACGAGGCCGGCCACATGTTCACCGCCCGTGCCTTCGGTATGCGTGTGCGGCGTTACTTCATTGGCTTTGGTCCGCGCGTCGCATCCTTTACGCGCGGCCACACCGAATACGGCCTCGCAGCTCTTCCAGTGGGTGGCTTTTGCGATATCGCGGGCATGACGGCGCAGGATGAGTTCCTCACAGAGGAGGAAGAGCCCTACGCCATGTACAAGAAGCCGGCGTGGCAGCGCGTCATCGTGCTGGCCGGCGGCATCACGGTGAACCTCTTGTTGGGTTTCATTATCCTGCTGCTCATCGCCATGACCACGGGCCTGCCCAACCCAGACGCGGATGTCCGTCCGCGCGTTGGTGAAGTGTCCTGTGCTGTGAACCAGAAGGCTGACGGCACCCTAGATTCCTGCCAAGGGCTGGGCCCAGCTGGTGAGGCGGGCGTGGAGTCCGGGGATATCGTCCTAGCACTCAATGGCGAGACCATGGACTCCTTCGCGCAGCTGCGCGATACGGTCATGAACTATCCCGGCGATACCGTCACCCTCACCGTTGAGCGCGATGGCGCTCCGCGTGACTTCGATATCACCCTGGCGACGGTGACCCGGCTCAACGCCGAGGGGCAACTGGTGGAGGTCGGTGCCATCGGCATGAGTAACCAGGTAATCGACATCAGGGAGACCTACTCCTTTGTCGACGCTATCCCGGCGACCGCCCGCTACTCGGGCTATGCACTCAACGCCACGGTCCAAGGACTCGCGCAATTCCCAGCGAAAATCCCTGGCGTGGTGGCTTCCATCTTTGGGCAGGAGCGCGATGTCAACGGGCCGATGTCCGTGGTGGGTGCTTCCCGCGTAGGCGGTGAACTGGTGGAGCGCAGCCTGTGGTCTTCCTTCTTTATGATGTTGGCCACCCTCAATTTCTTCCTCGCGCTGTTTAACCTCATCCCGTTGCCGCCTTTTGATGGTGGTCACATCGCCGTCATCATCTATGAGAAGATCCGCGATGCTTTGCGCCGCCTCATGGGCAAGGAGCCGAAGGGGCCGGCAGACTATACCAAGCTCATGCCGATTACTTATGTGCTGGCTTTCCTCCTCATGGCGGTGGGCGCGCTCATCATGATTGCGGATGTGGTCAACCCGATTCGGCTCTTTGGCTAGTGATCCCGCTGTCTTGTGCGGTGCTAGAGTGGGGGCGTTAAACCCCAATTAGCAAGGAGCGCACATGTCGACCCCTATTGGTCTTGGAATCCCCGACGGCCCACCTCCTACCTTGGCGCCGCGCCGCAAGACGCGCCAGCTCATGGTTGGCCAGGTGGGCGTGGGCTCTGATCACCCCATTTCAGTGCAGTCGATGACCACGACGAAGACGCACGACGTTAACGCCACCCTCCAGCAGATTGCCCAGCTGACCGCATCGGGCTGCGACATCGTTCGCGTTGCCTGCCCGAAGACGGTTGACGCGGAGGCTTTGCCCGCGATTGCCAAGAAGTCTCCGATCCCGGTGATCGCCGACATCCACTTCCAACCCAAGTACATCTTCGCTGCCATCGACGCCGGCTGCGCCGCTGTTCGCGTTAACCCGGGCAATATTAAGGAATTTGATGGTCGCGTGAAGGAAGTTGCCAAGGCGGCGGGCGATGCCGGTATTCCGATTCGCATCGGCGTCAACGCAGGTTCCTTGGACAAGCGCATCATGGAGAAATACGGCAAGGCAACCCCAGAGGCCCTCGTCGAGTCCGCACTGTGGGAAGCTGGCCTCTTTGAGGAGCACGGCTACGGAGACATCGCTATTTCCGTAAAGCACAATGACCCAGTCGTCATGGTAGAGGCCTACCGTCAGCTCGCCGCTCAGTGTGACTACCCGCTGCACCTTGGCGTCACCGAGGCCGGCCCCGCATTCCAGGGCACCATCAAGTCTTCGGTTGCTTTCGGCGCCCTGCTTGCCGAAGGCATCGGCGACACCATCCGCGTGTCCCTCTCGGCGGATCCGGTGGAAGAAATCAAGGTCGGCGACCAGATCCTGCAGTCCCTCAACTTGCGCCCGCGCAAGCTGGAGATTGTTTCCTGCCCGTCCTGTGGTCGCGCGCAGGTGGACGTGTACAAGCTGGCCAACGAAGTTACCGAGGGCCTCGACGGTATGGAATTCCCGCTGCGCGTGGCCGTCATGGGCTGCGTGGTGAACGGCCCGGGCGAGGCCCGCGATGCAGACCTCGGTGTGGCCTCCGGTAACGGCAAGGGCCAGATCTTCGTCAAGGGTGAGGTCATCAAGACCGTTCCTGAATCCAAGATCGTGGAAACGCTCATCGAAGAAGCGATGCGCCTGGCGGAGGAGCAAGGCCTCGAGGCCGTGGAAGGCGCCAAGGCTGAGGTTCGCGTTACCAAGTAGCACGCCCTGCGGTGTGGGGTGGCCGCCGCGCCGCCCCAGGCTGCTACGCTGCCCAAGCATGAAGAGGTTCGTGGCGCTGCTGGGTGCGGTAGGTTTCGCGGCGTCGTCTGTGGTGGGATGTACCCCCAAGCCGGTGTCCGCGCGCCCAATTGCAGAAGAGTTTCTTGAGAGCATGGAAACTCGCAACAATGAAGAGCTGGTACAGCTGATCGATGACGGAACCACCGCCACGAACACCCTCGACGCCACCTTCGCGGGCCTGCAAGCAGAGGGCCTCGACGTCGAACTGACCGGCGTAGACCAGGAAGAAGCCCAGGCCACCGCGCACTATTCAGTGACGTGGACTCTGCCGCGTAATCGTTCCCTCCGCTATGACACGTCTATGGCCTTGACTCGCAAGGACAAGGACTGGACTGTCCGCTGGCAGCCCAGCATCATTCACCCCGATCTCGGCGCACACCAGCACCTCGAGCTGCGCTCAGTCGCGCCGAAGCGCGCAGGCGTGGTCTCCTCCGATGGCGTCGAGCTGATGTCACCGGGGCTGCAATACCGCCTTGTTGTCGATACCGACGCTGTCGATGACCCGCGTCCGCTGGCAGCTAAGATTTCCGGCGCTTTGAGCCAAGCGCATCGGGAGGATGATTCCATTCCGGAGGTTGATTCTGGCGAACTTGCCACAAACCTCGAAGGAATCGATGGCTCCTACTCGGTCACCATGCTCAACGAGGCCCAGGCAGCGAGGCTGCGTCCCGTCCTGGAAAACCAGAAGGGGATTCGCTTCAATGAGGAGCCGGCGCTCATCACTCGCGATACCGGCCTGGCACCCGACATCCTCTCCCGTGTGCGATCCATGGTTTCTGAAGAAGTCGATGGCAAGAATGGTTGGTCCGTCTCTGTCGTGAACGAACACGGGGCTGCGCTATCCGACGTCGAGTATCACGAGCCCGAAGCGGCTCCGTCCATCAAGGTTTCGCTGGATTATGACGTTCAGCGTGCTGCGCAAGAAGCCATTAATCTGCACCCCGGGTACGAGGCCATGATTGTGGCCATGCGCCCCTCCACGGGCGAAATTCTGGCCGTGGCGCAAACCCCGGAAGCAGATAAGAAGGGCGACATCGCCCTCCAAGGCCAGTTCCCTCCCGGATCGGTCTTCAAGATTATTACGGCCTCGGCGGGCGTCGACAAGCAAGGCCTGTCCACAGATTCCATCGTGCCCTGCCCGGGCACCATGGATCTGTACGGGCGCACCGTGACCAACTACAACGGGTTCTCGCTCGGCTCGGTACCGCTGCGCCAAGCCTTTGCACAATCCTGCAACACCACGTTCGCGCAGATCTCGACCGACCTCCCCAAGGGTGAGCTTCGCGACGTGGGCAAGCAATACGGGCTGGGCATCGACTATGAGGTGCCGGGGCTCTCGACGATTACCGGTTCGATCCCAGAGGGAGAAACCCCGCTTGAACGCACGGAAGCCGGCTATGGCCAGGGCCTTGACCTTGTCTCTCCCTTTGGCATGGCGCTTGTTTCTTCGACAGTAGCGGCTGGCAGGACCCCGACGCCGACTCTCATCGAGACACGGGAGACCAAGGTTTCCGAGGAGGTCCCCGCGCCGAGTGAGGAGACGCTGAATCAGGTACGGGACATGATGCGTCAGGTGGTGGCGAGCGGTACTGCGGCGGGTATGCAAGCACAGGGAACCATTTATGGAAAGACCGGTGAGGCAGAAATCAACGACGGCTCGCACGCGTGGTTTACCGGTTTCCGCGATGATGACATTGCTTTCGCCACTCTCGTGGTGTTGGGTGGTGGCTCGACGATTTCCGTCAACATCACTGATAACTTCCTACAGCGTTTGGATGCCCTCCGCGCGGAAGGCCACGGCGAGGTTGCTCCCGCACAAGAGCAGTAGCGCGCGCTCATGAGTGTGCCAATGGTGCTCTTTGTCGGGTGCTGGGGAAGAGGGCTACCATGAGTAGTTATGACTAAGCGCGCGATGCTGAAACAAGAAAAAGATACTCCAATCCGCACGGTACCGAAGGATATCGAACGCCCAGAGTACGTGTGGAAAGATACGGTCCAGGAAGCGCAGGGCGAGCCATTTGTGCAGACCCCGGAGGTCATTGAGGCCATGCGTGAGGCCTCACGCATAGCGGCCAACGCTCTGCAGGAAGCCGGAAAGGCTGTGGCTCCCGGTGTGACCACGGATGAGATTGACCGCGTTGCGCACGAGTATATGTGCGATCACGGTGCCTACCCGTCGACGCTGGGGTACTTGGGCTTTCCGAAATCCTGCTGCGTGTCCCTCAATGAGATTGTCTGCCACGGCATCCCGGATACCACGGTGATTGAGGATGGCGACATCGTCAATATCGACGTCACTGCCTTCAAGAATGGTGTGCACGGCGATACCAACGCCACCTTCCTCGCCGGCAATGTCTCGGAGGAGCACAAGCTGTTGGTGGAGCGCACGAAGGAAGCGATGATGCGCGGCATCAAGGCGGCGAAGCCCGGCCGTGAGATTAACGTTATTGGTCGCGTTATTGAGTCTTATGCCAATCGTTTCGGCTACAACGTGGTTACCGATTTCACTGGCCACGGTGTGGGCCCGACCTTCCACAACGGCCTCGTCGTGCTGCACTACGACTCGATGACCTACCGCGACATCCTTGAGCCAGGAATGACGCTGACCATCGAGCCGATGATCAACCTGGGCTCGCTGGACTATGAGATTTGGGACAACGGCTGGACCGTCCAGAACACCGATGGCAAGTTCACCGCCCAGTTCGAGCACACCATCGTTATCACCGATGACGGCAACGAGATCCTTACCCTGCCTGGTGAACTCGACTAGCTAAGAGGCGGTAAGGCTCGGTCTTAAGACAGTACCTCTTAAGACGCACAGAGCTGCCCTTGTTGACGAAAGTGCTCCGGATTCTTCAAAGGATCCGGAGCACTTTCGTCAGTTTGGAGGGGGTGCGTGCGCCCGTTGCGCCAGAGGTCGGAGATAGACAAAGCGCCCACCTCCGTAAAAGGAGATGGGCGCTTTCTAAGGCGCTGAGCTAATCAGCGAGTCCGCGTACTAATTAGCGGCGGAAGATCGGGTCCAGCACGTGTGCCGGGATAATGTGGTTGTACACAGCGAAGTTGTACGCAGCGAACAGGGCACCTGCGATGGCGGAGCCGATAGCAGCGTAGGTGCCCTCACGCCAAGCCTTAGCCCAGGTCGGGTTGGTGGTGTCATCAGCGGTGTTCTCGCCGAAGAGGTCAGCGCCGGTGACCTTCTTGTCACCCTCGGTAGCGTCGCCCCACTTGGAGGACAGGGTAGCGTCGCTGTCGTCCTCCTTGACCTTCTCGTTTGCGGAGGACAGCTCGGAGGAGAGGGAGGTTTCCTCGGTGTTCTCAGCAGCGAAAGCAACGGAGGTGCCAGCGAAAGCAACGGAGGCGGCGGTTGCAGCAGCAACAGCGGCGGTGCGGAAGTTACGCATGAAGTTTAAGCCTTTCGGAAAGTGTGTGTGGGGCGTCTTAGAAGGACGGGCCGTGGACGAAGAAGTTGTAGACCACGCCGATGAGGCCGGCGATGGAAGCGACGGCGCTAGCAACGCCTACGCCGTAGAAGGTCTTGGCCCAGGTCGGCTGGTCGCCGATGGTGGTGCACTCGCCAGCTTCGCCCTCATCGCAGTGCTCAGACTTGGAGGAACCAAAGATGGCACGGCCGTCAGCCTCGGTGCCGATGTTGTCGTTCTCGTCGACGTTGAACCAGCCGCCAACCTTGGAGGACAGGGAGCCCTCAGGCTTGTCGTAAGGCTGACCGCCCTTTGCGTCTTCGACAGCTTCGGTGGTGTTGGAGCCGTCGAAGGTGGCTGCGGTGGCAACGGTGGAGCCGCCGAAGGCAACTGCGAGAGCGGTAGCGCCGGCGAGGGCTGCATTGCGGATACGCATATCAAAATTCCTTAATGTCGTACGTGCAAGGCCTCCTGGCGGAGGAGCCTCGATTCACAGGGATAGGGATGAGTTTGGTATCCCCAAAACACACTGAGCCGACAGAGACCATCGACTCGTTCCGGTGTCTGTATAAAACCTATCCAACGGTCAGCCAAAATGCACGCTAGTTGGAGCGTTCTTTTACGCAAGCGGCAGGGGTACCCCCAAATTGGGTTAAACCCTGAAAGCTGGCTGAGTGATGTTGCGGGCGTTAAGGTGGCCTTGTAATGCCAATAGATAAATAAGGGGAAAGTAGTTCAAGGGTAGTGTGAAATAAATCACTGAACGATCTGTAACGATCACTCTAGCCACTCTAGTCCCAAAACGGCATTTTCGACGACCTCCGGCAACGCCGGGTGGATCCAATACTGTGAACGGGCGAACGTGCGCATGTCGAGGCCGCAGCTCATTGCGGTGATTAACTGTTGTATGAGAGTGGAGGCTTGCGGGCCCATGAGGTGAGCGCCGAGGAGCTGACCGGTCGAGCGGTCGGCGATGAGCTTGCAGACGCCCGTTGAATCCTCCATGGCCCAGCCATAGGCGACATCGCCGAAGTTCTGTACCTTCACTGTGACGTCGTAGCCCTGCTCGCGGGCCTGGGCTTCGGTGAGGCCCACGGTCGCAATCTGCGGGTGGGTGAAGACGGCGGCGGGAACGTGCTCGTGGGGCATGGGCTGAAGATCCTCTGGGTGCAACAGATTGTGCTGCACTGCTCGCTGCTCCGCGTTGGCGACGTGCTTGAGCATGTAGGGCGAGGAGACGTCGCCCAGCGCCCACACGCCCTCACAAGTGGTGCGGCCGTACTCGTCGACCTTGATGCGTCCGTCCTCGTGCATCTCGATCCCACTGGCGGAGAGATCCATCAGGTCGCCGTTAGGCTGGCGGCCGGTGGCGACAAGGATTGCCTCTGCTTCCAGGACGTCACCGTTATCCAAGGTGAGGCGGACACCGTCTGCGGTTTCTTCCACCGCCGTGGCGCTACCGATGCGGACATCGAAACGCTCTCGCAGGATGACGTTGAAGCGTGAGCGTAGGTCTTCATCGAGGAAGCGGAGGAATGTCTCCGAGCGGTTGACCACGGTCACCTTGGTGCCCAGGCCGTCAAAGACATGGGCGAACTCCATAGCGATGTAGCCGCCGCCGACAACGATGAGGCTGCGGGGCTGTTTATCCAGGCGCATGATGTCTTCGTTGGTATGGATCGGGGCAGTTGCGCTGGCGTAGGGCTCAGGTAGTACCGGGCGCGAACCGGTAGCGATGACGATGTTGTCGCCAGTGATAATGTCATCGCCCACCTGCAGGGTCTTTGGCCCGATGAACCGCGCGTGTTGGTCAAAGACCGTAATATTTGGGGTCTCCTCCCCGCGGCGGTACTCTTCGCCGCCTTGGGCGATCAGATCAATGCGGTTGTCGAAAACGCGCTTGACAATGCCCTCCCAGTCCACAGCGTCCACGTGGGCGCTGACGCCAAGGCGCGTGGCTTCACGCGCAGCAAGCGCAACGTCGGCCGCATAGACGTACATTTTTGTAGGGATGCAGCCTACGCTGAGGCAGGTACCTCCGAAGGTTCCCTTTTCAATGATGGCGATAGATTTATCGTCAAACTCGGGGGAGGGGATGGAGTTTCCCGACCCGGTGCCGATGATGACGAGATCAAAGTGCTGTGCAGAAGTCATGGCGACCATTGTAAAGGTTCTACAGCCGCGGCTTCTGGAGGTCGAAGAGCGCGCAGCGCGCACACTTACTGAGCACGCTGTTCTGCGTTTATCGGCGCAACGACGCGAAGCCACTCGGCCGCGGCATTCAGCGCGTCCTCCAACGGTTCGGGCCGAGAGAGGAAAAGGTCGTGGCGGCCATCTTGGACGACGTGGAGGGTGTAGCGCGAGCTCAGCTCCTTAGCCCAGCGCTGACTTTGCCGGACATCGACGACGACATCGGCCGTGTTGGAGGACTCGCTATAGGGCTGATCAAGTTGTGAGCGCGCCGAGGTCATCGTCAGCAGTGGAACTCCAATGGTGATACGCCCGGAATGGATGGCGTCGAAGCCGTGGAAAACAGCAGCGACCCAGCCCAAGTATTTCGCGTGCCCGCCCAGCGGTTTCAAGCGGCGATCAAAATCCCACTCGCCCTGTTCGTGGGAATGGATGGATTCCCCGTAGGTGGTGAGATCCCCGGCGGGTAGTTCGACGCGTGGAGCGATAGCAGCGCCGGCATAAACTATGCGCTTGACCACCTCATAAGCGCCCTCCGACATTCCCATCATGGCCAGCCACGGGCTGTTGAAAACGACACCGGCGATACGGCTGAAACGCGCGGGGTCGTGGCGGCGAAGACGATCAAGCCACAGAGCGATGATGGTGCCGGCTGTGGAGTGTCCCATGATGACGACACGTGGGTTGGGGAGGGCGTCGAGGGCCGCGTTGAGGTCGGCATCGTAATACTGCACATCACTGATGTAGTGCCAGGTTTGCCCCTCCCGGCGGGAGCGACCACATTTGCGCAAATCGACTGCATAGAAGGCGTAGCCGAGCTCATAGAAGTAGCGGGCAACGTGCTCGTGGAAGAAGTAGTCTGTCATGCCGTGGACCCACACTAGAGCGGGGCGATCGTCGTGGGCGTTGGCGGCGGGGCAGTAGCGCACGAGAGTCGCGCAGACATCGCCTTCACCATCGGGATCGGTGCCGAGCTCGAGCGTGGCAGCCTGAAAGTCTGGGCCGAGAAGATCTTCTGACCATTCGAGTTTGTCAAATGTCATGGAGTTCATGATAGGTCGTGCGATCAGATCCGTTCGGATGGGCGGGGAGCTGAGCTGATATGCCCTGCACCTCAAAAGGGGTGGTGGTTTGGGATTCGGGCATTTATGTTTCGAGGAATGCCTATTTCGAAGGAAGGGGCGTAAGGTGGAATTAATGCTTGACGGACCTTCCTAAGCGGAGGTCTGTATGCCGGCTTGGCCTTAGCATCGTCGAGCGCTTTCTCACCGCGCCCTGCGCACCCACATGCGCAGGGCATTTGACCACATCGAATACATCGACTCTAAGAGGTAATAAGTACAGTGTCCTCCGATAAGAAGACAGCACAAGTAGTAGACGAGGTTGAGGTCGCACTCATTGGTGCAGGTATCATGAGCGCCACCCTCGGCGCCATGCTGCGTGAACTCGAGCCCAGCTGGACTCAGATGGTGTTCGAGCGCTTGGACGGTCCTGCTCTTGAGTCCTCCTCCCCGTGGAATAACGCCGGTACGGGCCACTCTGCACTGTGCGAGTTGAACTACACCCCGGAGAAGAACGGCCGCATTGACGTTTCCAAGGCCCTGAACATCAACGAGAAGTTCCAGGTTTCTCGCCAGTTCTGGTCCCACCAGCTCAATAACGGCATCCTCACTGACCCGAAGGCCTTCATCAACCCGGTTCCGCACGTATCCTTCGCGCAGGGTTCCATTCAGGTGGATTACCTGAAGCGCCGCTTCGACGCGCTGAAGGACAATCACATGTTCCCCAACATGCAGTTCAGTGATGATGACGCCACCTTCCAGGAGAAGCTGCCCCTGATGTCTGAGGGCCGCGATTTCGGCTCCCAGAAGGTGGCCATTTCGTGGACCGATGCCGGTACTGACGTTAACTTTGGCGCCCTGGCTAAGCAGTTCTTCACCGCAGCTAAGGCTGCAGGCACCGAGATCCGCTACGGCCACGAGGTCGTCGATATTAAGCGTGACGGTTCCAAGTGGCGTGTGGTAGCAAAGAACCTGCACACCGGTGATTACGAAGCTGTCCACGCCAAGTTTGTCTTCGTCGGCGCGGGCGGTTACGCGCTCGATCTGCTGCGCAAGGCAGGTGTCCGTGAGGTCTCTGGTTTCGCGGGCTTCCCGGTCTCTGGCCTGTGGCTGCGCTCCAAGAACCCGGAGCTGGTCAAGCAGCACCACGCCAAGGTCTATGGCAAGGCTGCCGTCGGTGCTCCGCCGATGTCCGTGCCGCATCTGGACACCCGTGTCATCGACGGTGAAGAAGGCCTGCTGTTTGGCCCCTATGGTGGCTGGTCCCCGAAGTTCCTGAAGAAGGGCTCTTACCTGGACCTGTTCAAGTCCATCCGTCCGGACAACATCACCTCCTACCTGGGCGTGGCAGCACAGGAGTTCGGCCTGACCAAGTACCTGGTTACTGAGGTCCTCAAGGACTTCGACAAGCGCGTCGAAACCCTCAAGGAATACGTCCCGAGCGCCGATCCGGCCGATTGGGAGACCGTCATCGCTGGCCAGCGCGTCCAGGTCATTAAGCCGGCGGGTGCACCGCAGTTCGGCTCCTTGGAGTTCGGTACCACCCTCATCAACAACCCCGAGGGCAGCATCGCCGGCCTGCTCGGCGCTTCCCCGGGTGCCTCCATCACCCCGGCCATCATGGTCGAGCTGCTGGAGCGCTGCTTCGGTGAGCACATGATTCAGTGGGGCGACAAGATTCAGGAAATGATTCCGTCCTACGGCACCAAGCTCTCCAAGGACAAGAAGCTCTACGAGGAGATGTGGGAGTACACGCAGAAGACCCTGCAGCTTGAGTCCAAGTAGTCCCGCTTTTCGCTTCGCAGGTAACTCTCAGTAACTGGCAGGAAGCGTCCAGTGCATCGGAACGCTTCGCCAAGGAGGATGCTCCATACTTATGTTGTGCGTTTGAGAGAGCGCATGCGAGAGATAGAGAGAACCCCAGCCGCGCGGGGCGGTCGGCCTGAGAAACCGACTGGGAGCGTGGCAGTGAAAGATAGAGACACACCACCGCCCCGAGACTCCGTTTCCTTTCCTACGGAGAACTCGGGGCGGTGGTGTGTTCCCTTCTGTTTTGCACTCTTAGGTGCCGCAGTAGGTGAGATACCCCTCCGTGCCACCGGGCTGTTCATAGTCCGGTGCGGGGTCGAAGGGGTGGGTCGTGGCCTGGAGAAGGCGGGAGAACTCATCAAGATCGCCCAGCGCGGCTTCGACCAGACGCGGGCGGGGAATCACACGCGGCACGCTTCGCTCGAGTCGCGCAACGTCGGGGCCACTCGCGCAGTAGGCGTCAACGAACTGCGTGCCCGCGAACGCCTCATAAGCGGCTGCCGGTGTACCTGCCGCGGCGCTGACGAGAGCTCGGTGGGCCTGAGTGAGGTCTGGGCTCGCCTCAGTGAGTGCGGTGCTGTAGTCCCGAAAAAGCTCTTCAGGCATCTGCAAGCGCTGCAGTGCTTCGGCTCGCCGTGCTTTCTCGAAGCGTTCCGCAAAGGAATTGATGGCTTCCTGGGCCCAAGCGAGGGCGGAGTCAGGGGAGTCGTCGAGAAGCGGCAGCAGGGATTCAGCGAGCCGCGCGAGGTTCCATCCCACCATGTCGGGCTGGCGGCCAAAGCGGTAGCGGCCCTGCGTATCGATGGAACTAAACCAGGTATCGGGATCATAGTTTTCCAGGAATGCGCAGGGGCCGTAGTCGATGGTCTCGCCCGATAGCGTGGTGTTATCCGTATTCATCACGCCGTGGATAAAGCCCAGCTGCATCCATCCGGCGACCGTAGCGGCTTGCGCATCCATGGCACGGATGAACAATTCCTGATAGTCGGCACCGGGGTAGTGGCGTTCAATGGTGTAGTCAGCGAGCTGTTCGAGCAATCCGGGCCGCTGAGACTGCGCGGCGAAGTGAAAGGAGCCGACGCGAATGTGGCTTGCGGCCACGCGCACCAGCACGCCCGCCTCCTCCACCACTTGGCGTTGAATGGGGCGGCCGGTGGCAAGGACCGCGAGGGGCCGAGTAGTGGGTACCCCCAGGGCATGCATCGACTCGGAGAAGAGATACTCGCGCAGCATCGAGCGCAGTGTGCCACGACCATCAGAGCCGAAGCGCGAGTACGGTGTGGGTCCCGTCCCCTTGGCGTGCAGATCCCACAGACCTGCCGGGTTATGGGGAGCGGTGGGGCCTGTGACCTCTCCCAGTAGGAGAGCGCGGCCATCACCCATGGATGGGTTGTACTGCCCGAACTGAAAGCCGGCGTAGGCCATGGCGTGGGGAGCGATGGGGCCGCGGCCGAGGAGAAACTCCACGCCTTCGTCGCTGCGCAGCCAGTCTGGGTCGAGCCCGAGCGCAGAAGCCAGCTGTTCATTGAGCACCACGATCCGCGCCGCGGGCTGTTCCTCCCCTCGGGCCTCGGAGACGAAGTGGGGCAGGCGGTGGGCGAACTCAGTGTGCAGCTCGAAGGGAAGGGAAGGTTTAGGCATCGCAGGACTCCAGAGTGCCGCGAACGCGCACGTGGACGTTGCCGCCCACCCAGATGTTCCCGCCGTCGTCATCGATGAAGACTCGACCAGCGCGTCCTACCTGGCGACCTTGGGCCGCGGTGTAGCGAGCAGGAACTGCATTCTTGGCGCGGAGGAATTGGGCAGCCCCGCCGTTGAAGGACCCGGTGACGGGATCCTCGAAGTGCCCGGTAATGGCTCGTACTTCATACGCGGGGGCATCACCACCGGTGAGGCCGATCACGCCGACCTTCACGCCAGGCGTGGGTGTGGGGTTGAGTTCGCGTACTGCCTCGGCGGAATCCAGCTGGATGAGGCGCCATCCGGGGCCGTTGTCTACCCAGCCGGAGTCAACGATGCGGTCGACGTCAACTCCGAGAACTGCAGCTGCATCGGCTCGTTCGGCATCGCTGAGAGCCCCCTCGCGCACCAAGGGTGGGGTAGCGAAGGCGAAGCGTCCGTCCTCCTGGCGCACGGTGACCAGGCCTACACCGCATTCCTGAATTAAGGTGCCGCTTTTTTCAAGCAGCTCTGCTGCCACCCGGGCGGTGCCCAGCGTGGGGTGGCCGGCGAAAGGAAACTCTTCGTAGGGGGTAAAGATCCTCACCCGGTAGTCCGCGCGTGGATCCGTAGGCGAGCACAGGAACGTCGTCTCAGAGAAATTGGTCCAGTGCGCGATGCGCTGCATCTCTTCGGTGCTCAAGTCATCGGCATCCGCGACCACGGCGAGGGGATTTCCGCTGAACGGACCAGTGGCGAAGACATCTACTTCAAAGAATCGGTGCTGCATGGACCCCAAGCCTAGTCGCACCGGTGGGTGCGGAGGTCTACGCTGGGCTGCATGAGCGAAGCACTCTTTAGCCGCGTCGAGCCCATTCAAACCATGGCTGATGGGACCGTCAAGCAGGTCAACCCCTTCTCCGGAACGGAGGTGTGGACGGTGCCTGGCCGCGGCAACCGCCCGCTCGCGCATCCAGCACAGGACCCACAACCGCTGGCGGCCGATGCTTTCACGCACACCTGCGCCTTTTGCTCAGGCCGCATGCTGGATACCCCACCGGAAAAGTCCCGTATTCTGGCTTCGGGGGAGATTCAGCGCGGCCTCCTTCCTCACGAGCTGGATGAGTCCGTACCAGCCTTTCGCCGCGTGCCCAACCTTTTTGAGATCGTGTCCTATGACTATTGGCACGAGAACTATGGCTTCACCATGGACCCCGACGTGGCCCGCCACAAGGAGCGCTACGAGTCCGACGAAGCTGGGCGCCTGCATGTGCTCAATGTGGTGCGCACCAAGCTCAAGGCGGCGGGGAAGGATGCCGCGCTGGACGACGAATCCCTGCTCGCCCTCGCCGATGGCTTCTTCGGAGGTGGCCACGACGTCATCATTTCTTCGCGCCACTTTGTGGAGGGTGCGGTCGATGATAGTCAGCTCGCGTCCTCCGGCACGCTGAGCCCCGATGAGCACTTCCTGCTGACAACATTCACTGCGGAATCGACGCGCGAGCTCTACCAGCGCAACCGCTATGCCTCTTATGTCGCCGTGTTCCAGAACTGGCTAGCACCGGCGGGCGCGTCCTTCGATCACCTGCACAAGCAGCTTGTCGCTATTGACGCCTTAGGTATGGCTGCCCACCAAGAAAACGCGATTCTGCGGGCGCACCCGAATATGTACAACGATTGGGCGGTTGGCTACGCGGCAAAGCGCAACCTCGTTATCGCCGAAAACGACTATGCGGTTCTCTTCGCCGGCTTTGGCCACCGCTATCCCACACTGGAGATCTTCTCCAAGTCGCCGCGCTGTGAGCCCTGGGAGCAGACCCCCGGTGAGGTTCGCGGGATGTCGGACCTTATCCACGCAGCGCATGCCGCTGTGGGTCCGGATGTGGCCTGCAATGAAGAGTGGCACCACCGCCCGCCCAGCGTGGATCTGCCGCAGCCGTGGCGTGTGATGATCAAGCTCAGGGTATCGACCCTGGCCGGTTTTGAGGGCGGCACGAAGGTGTACATCAACACCATCGATCCCTGGGGATTGCGCGATCGCATCGTGGATGCCATGTTCCGCCTGCGCGAGCGCGGCAAGATTGCCTCCGGTATCGCGATTGCCACTGAGTGCGAGCTCAAGCGCAACAGCTTGCGCTATAACCCATTGGTTTGAATGGCCCCGCTTCTCCGGAGGCAGATAAATTGATAAATAGATAAATCGGCGAGCGTTGATAAATTGATAAATAGATAAATCAGACCACGAGCACGAGCTCGGTGCCGCGCAATTCGGTGCTCATACCTGCCTCCTGCGCAACACTGGCCGCATCCTTGAGGGAGGAGACGCCTTCACCGTGGAGGGCAAGCACGCGGGCGAGCTCACCCTTGTAGTGCTTGTTGAAGTGAGAGACCACCTTGCGGGAGCCATCCTCTTGCACCGTCTCCACGCGCACGGTGGCGGCGTCCTTGAGCTTGCCCAGTTGCTGGTAGGTGCCCGAGCGCATGTCGATGAGGAACTCGCCTGCGGCGACAAGCGCGCGCAGCTCATCCGTGATGGCCGTACCCCATCGCGACTTCAGCGTCCGCCCGCCCAGTTTCGTACTACCGGAGAGTCGGTAGTGCGGGATGAGATCATCGGCGCGCACTAGACCAAATAACGCATCGCCCACGGCGAGGTAGCGCCGCGCTTCCGGGGGAAGGGTAGGGGCGTCGAGGGCGTCATACAGCACTCCGGTGAAACGCTCCAGCGCGGGCATGGTCGGGGAGGATGCCAACTCGCGGTTAGACTCGGCTTCCCCACGCAGCTTCTCAGAGAGTTTGAGCACTTCCAGCGCTTCATCGACGTCGAGGGAGGACAATTCTGCAGCGATTTCTTGGCGGATCGGATTCAACGCGGGAAAAGAAAGCTCGTCCCAATTCAGGGCCGCGCCGTTGCCGCCGTGTGCTTTGGTCTCAGAAGGAGGGAGGATGATCAGCATGGCTACATGCTAGCGATGTAAACTGAGCAACCATGATTACACGTCTTTCTGAGCTTTTCCTCCGCACTCTTCGTGAGGATCCGGCTGATGCCGAAGTCCCCAGCCACAAGCTTCTCGTCCGCGCAGGTTATGTGCGCCGCGTCGCGCCGGGTGTATACACCTGGCTGCCACTGGGGCTGCGCGCCATGCGCAAGATCGAAGACGTAATCCGTCAGGAGATGAACGCTATCGGCGGCCAAGAGATGCTGTTCCCGGCGTTGCTGCCGCGCGAACCCTACGAGCAGTCGAACCGCTGGACGGAGTACGGCGATAACCTCTTCCGTCTCAAGGATCGTAAGGGCGCTGACATGCTCCTAGGCCCGACCCATGAGGAGATGTTCACCACCGCAGTGAAGGATATGTACTCCTCGTACAAGGATTTCCCGGTCACGCTGTATCAGATCCAGACGAAGTACCGCGATGAGGAGCGTCCGCGCGCGGGCGTGCTGCGCGGCCGCGAGTTCACCATGAAGGACTCCTATTCCTTCGACATGACGGATGAGGGGCTCGATGAGTCCTATGCCCGCCACCGCAAGGCTTACCAGAACATCTTCAATCGCCTGGAGATTGATTACGCGATTTGTAAGGCCACCTCTGGTGCGATGGGAGGCTCGGCCTCCGAGGAGTTCCTCGCCGTGTCTGAGGTAGGCGAAGATACCTTCGTGCGGGCCACCGAGGGCGATTACGCCGCCAACGTGGAGGCCGTGGTCACTCAGGCTCCAGAGGAAATCCCCTTCGACGGCCTGCCGGAGGCACAGGAGCATGAGACTCCGAAATCCGAGACCATCGAAACGCTGGTGGAGTGGGCTAAGAGCGCCGGCATTACTGTCGCCGACCGCGAGGTCACCGCAGCGGACACCCTCAAGTGTATGATGATCAAGGTAGCCGCCCCTGCAGCTACGGAGGAAGAGAAGGAATGGGAACTCGCGGCTGTTCTTATTCCGGGCGACCGCGCGTTGGATGAAAAGCGCCTGGAGGCTTCGCTTGAACCGGCCGAGTTCGAGCTCGCCAGCGATGAGGATTTCAAGAAGAGCGACTTCCTGGTCAAGGGCTACGTTGGGCCGCGCGCTCTTAACGCCCACGGCATCAAGGTCTACGCCGACCCGCGCGTGGTTTCCGGCACCTCCTGGATTACCGGTGCCGATGCCCCGCAGCGCCACGTCGTCGGTTTGGTGGCTGGCCGCGACTTCACAGTGGATGAGTTCATCGAGGCGGCCGAGGTCAAGGAAGGGGACCCGGCACCGAACGGCCAGGGCACTCTGACCCTGGAGCGCGGCATCGAGCTGGGCCACATCTTCCAGCTGGGTCGCAAGTACACCGAGGCTTTCGACGTCCAGATCCTGGATGAGAACGGCAAGCGCGCCGTGCCGACCATGGGTTCCTACGGCATCGGTGTTACGCGCATGCTCGCGGTGCTGGCGGAGCAGCGCCACGATGAGAAGGGCCTCAACTGGCCGGTGGCTGTGGCCCCGTACCAGGTGCACGTGGCCGTAGCGAACAAGGATGCCGCTGCCCTCGAGGCAGGCCAGAAGCTGGTGGAGGATCTGGACCGCGCAGGCGTAGAGGTGCTTTTCGACGATCGCCCCAAGGTCTCCCCGGGCGTGAAGTTCAAGGATGCAGAGCTTCTGGGCATGCCGTTCATCGCCATCCTGGGCCGCGCCTTTGCCGACGGCATCATTGAGCTGCGCATCCGCGGCGGCGAGACCCGTGAGGTCCCCGCAGACTCCATCGTGGACACCTTAACGGAGCTCATCCGCGGCTAGGTGCGTTAAGCGCGTAGGCTCGCGGGTATGAGTTCCCACAACCCCGCACTGACATATTCAATGGCTGCAGCACTCTCTGCCATGGGAGTGCTGCATTTTGCTAAGCCGAAGCCCTTCGAGTCCATCATCCCGCCACAGCTTCCAGGGTCGGCTCGCTTCTACAACTTCACCTCTGGCGCCTGGGAAGTGGTGACCGGTGCACTCCTGGCGAACCCATCGACGCGGCCTGCAGGCGGCCTTTCAGCCCTAGCTTTGCTCGCTGCCGTGTGGCCGGCGAACTTCTACCAAGCCTACAGGGACTTAGAAAGCGGCAAGGCATCAACCGGCAAGAAGATCTACCACGCGGTGCGTCTGCCGTTGCAGATTCCGGTCATGCGCTATGCCTGGTCGCTGTACGCCGAAAAGAACGCCAAACGTCGGTAGCTCAGGAAAATCGAGCTCGCGAGGGAGGAATTAAGCTGCACTGATGCGGTGAGATTGGGCGGCTACAGAAATAAGCCAGCTTCGCCATTCAGCATTGGGTGCCGCTTGGTCGGGCACCTCCTGTGAGGCGGCGGAGGCCCATGTCACCGTGTCACTATGCGCGACGTCGTCAAGGAACGCGCGCGCTGAGGCGGCGTCTACGGGCAGCTCACCGGAGGTCGAGGTGTAGGCCGCTGCGGGCTGTGGCACTGGTCCGATTTTGGCTACTGCTTCTTGGAGCGCGAGGACGCGGTTCTCGTGCAGAGCGAGGCGCTCATCAACCAGCTCTTCGACGTCAGGTGTGACATAGGAACGAGCAAAGTCCAAGGCATACACCTGCCGGTATTCCCAGTCCAAGAGTTCGGTGGCGAGGTCAGCGTCATCCTCCGTCAGCTCCGGCACAGCGCCCGGTTCATCGGTGGAGCGGGCCTCCATTGCGATGGCTTGGGCGACGAGCAAGGGCCGAGATTCCGGGGAGACCGCGTCAAGTTGCTCTTCAATCGATGAAGAAGCTGCGGCAAGCACGGCAGCCGCATCAGTGGCCTCGTATGCTTCACCCTCACGATTCACTTCGCAGGAGCGCGGAACGTGTCCTTCCTCGTCGCGGCCGCAGAGGCGCTCAATTTCGGAGTAAAGCTCGTCTGCGTGCTGCGCGCGCAGGGACGCGGCATCGGGATCGAGTTCCTGCAGTGCGTGGGCGTCGGCGCTGGCATCGTGAGCCAGAGAGGTCAACGTAGGGTCCGCGTGGGGGCCAAAATAGTCCACGATCGCGTCGGTGGCTTGGCAGCCGCCCAACCATGGGGCGGCGCAGACAAGGAGGGCGGGCACAACTACTCGGCGGTTCACGCGATAGACCCTACCCGTGTGACCTAGTCTAGAGCGCATGGCATTCCCAACACCCGCACAACTGACCGAAATCCTCCAGCCTGTTGCCGCCGCACGCGGCCTCGACATCGAAGATGTGAAGACTACACGAGCTGGTAAAAAGTCGCAGGTCATCATCCGCATCGATGGTGATGAACGTCCGAGCTCCGATCTCATCGAGGAACTTTCGCAGGAGATTTCCGAGTTTTTTGATGCACAGGAGGAAGCGGGCACTCTTAACTTTGGGGCAGGCTACACCCTGGAGGTGTCGACCCCCGGCGTGGATTTTCCGCTCAGCGCACCACGCCATTGGCGTCGGAACCAAGGAAGGCTGGTCGGCTATGCGTTGAGCGACGAGCCCAGCACCACCCGTGTTGCCAGAATCGGTGCTCTCTCCGCGGACGAAGAATCAGTGGCGCTCATCACGACCGTGAAGAAGGAGGTGCGCTATCAGGTCGAGCGATTGGAAAATGTAAGCCGTGCAGTGGTAGAAATTGAATTTGCTCAACCTCCAGCACAGGAGCTGGAGGCGGCAATGCAGACGTTCGACTTCGCCGAGCAGAACTCGGCAACCCGAGAGGACTAACAAGTGAATATTGATCTAGAGGCACTCCGCACGATTCAGCGCGAGCGAGGCGTCCCGGTGAAGGACCTGCTTGAGGCAATCGCGGGTGCCCTTTTGTATTCCTATCTGGATCACCGTGCCGAGTCTGCTGAGACGAAGGCAGAGGGGACAAAGTCCCGCGTGGATATCGACGCCGATACCGGCGCCGTTGCCGTCATCGTGACGGAAAGCGATCCGGAGACCGGAGAGATCGTCAGCGAATACGACGACACCCCGGATAACTTTGGGCGCGTCGGCGCCCAGGCTGTCCGTGATGCCATCCTGCGTAAGCTGCGCGAGAACGAAGCGGAGCGGACCTATGATTCCTATTCTGAACTGACCGGAACGGTTGTGTCGGGCGTCGTCCAGCGCGATATCCACGCGAACAAGCGCGGCGTCGTCGTGGTGCAGCTGGGTACCGAGCACGATTCGCAGGATGCTTTCCTGTTGCCGGCCGAGCAGCTGCCGGGAGAGAAGCTTGAGCACGGCGACCGCGTTAAGGCTTATGTCGTGGGTGTAAGCCGCAACGGGGCCAAGGTGCAGATCACGCTGTCGCGTACCCACCCAGAGCTGGTTCGCGGCCTGTTCGAGCTGGAGGTCCCAGAGGTGGCCGACGGTGCAGTAGAGATCATCGCCATCGCCCGCGAGGCAGGGCACCGCTCGAAGGTGTCCGTGCGTGGCCACGCCAAGGGCCTCAACGCCAAGGGTGCATGCATCGGCCCGAAGGGTTCCCGCGTCAGCAACGTGATGCGTGAGCTCGGCGGTGAGAAGATTGACATCATCGATTACAACGAAGACCCAGCCGTCTACGTGGGTAATGCTCTCGCCCCGTCGAAGGTCGTGCGCGTAGAAATCCTCGATGAAGAAGCACAGGTAGCCAAGGTAACCGTGCCGGATTACCAGCTCTCGCTGGCCATCGGCAAGGAGGGGCAGAACGCTCGCCTCGCAGCTCGCCTGACCGGATGGAAGATTGATATTCACTCCGATGCCGCTCGTGACTAGCTTTCCAACCTACCTGCGGTGGGATTAAAGGTTTGGCCTATTTTCGCGTAGACTAGACAACGGCCCACATGCAGGAATGCTGTGGCGTAGTAGTAGTGGTGATTCGACGTAAGGAGTGGGATGTCTCAGGGACAGCGACTCCGCACCTGTATCGCCACGCGTCAAAAGCATCCCGACACGGAATTGCTCAGGGTTGTCGCCGATAGGGACGATCCCACAGGAAGCCGTGTTGTTCCGGATCCGCGCCGCCTCCTCCCCGGCAGGGGAGCGTGGATAAGGCCAGATCTGGAGGCAGTAGAGCTGGCGGAGCGAACCCGTGCCTTCAGGCGCGCGCTCCGATTGTCCACAGACGTGGACACAGGTCACGTACGTGAGTACCTCGCTGCTCAGCAGCAGGTGCAGTCGGCGGGCAACAGCCCGTGCGACCCAGAGTTAAAAAGGAAGACCGAACACTGATGAGCGCACAACCATGAAGCAGCATCAGCGATGAAAGTCCATAGCCATTAACTAGGGGTCAAGCCGTATTCCGCGGCCTTGGCTCCTAGAAAGATTAAAGAGGAGACAAGTGCCCGGAAAGCTACGTGTACACGAGTTGGCAAAGCAGCTCGGCGTAACCAGCAAGGAACTACTCGCCACGCTGAAGGAACAAGGCGAGTTCGTCAAGACCGCATCCTCGACCATCGAACCGCCGGTGGTCAAGAAGATGCGCGCACATTATGAAGCTAAGGGTGGCAACGACAAGCCGGCGGAGAAAACCGTGCCGGCAGCCTCCCCGGCTTCTGCTGCCAAAAAGGCGGCAGAGAAGAAACCAGCAGAGAAGCAGCCGGCTACCGCCGCTAAGCCTGGTCCGAAGCCGGGGGCAGCGCCGAAGCCGGGTGCCGCTCCCAAGCCGGGCGGCGCCCCGAAGCCGGGAACTGCGCCTAAGCCGGGCGGTGCCCCGAAGCCGGGTGCACAGCGCAAGAATGCTGACAAGCCTGGCGAGCGCGCAGTTACACCGCGCTCCATGCCGAAGCCTGGTGGTACCCGTCGCGTCGCCAATAACCCGTTCTCCACGGGCGGCTCGAGCGATCGCCCCAGCCCCGGACCACGTCCGGGCGGCAGCAAGGGGCAGCGCTCCGCCGGCAAGCCTGGTGATAACCGCGGTGGCAAGGGCGGAGCACGCCCGCAGGGTGATGGCAATCGCAGCGGCGGACGCCGCCCATCGCCGGCCATGATGCCTTCGCATCCGAACCCGGCCAGCATGCCGTCGAAGGCCGCAGGCAGCGGCGGTGGCGGTCGCGGCCGAGGTGGTCGTGGCGGCGGACCGGGCCAGGGCGGCCCAGGCCACGGTGGTTTCCGTGGCGGACGCGGCGGTCGCCGCGGTGGTACCGCTGGTGCATTCGGTCGCCCTGGTGGCGCACCGCGTCGCGGCAAGAAGTCGAAGCGTCAGAAGCGCCACGAGTTTGAAGAGCAGCAGAAGCATGAGGTAGGCGGCGTACGCCTGCCTGACGGCGGCGGCAAGGTAGTTCGCCTGCGCCGCGGTGCTTCCCTGGCTGACTTTGCCGAGAAGATCGGTGCGGATCCCGCAGCATTGGTTCAGGCACTGTTCAACCTCGGCGAGATGGTGACGGCTACGGCCTCCGTATCCGAGGACACCCTGCAGCTTTTGGGCTCGGAGATTAATTACGAGGTCCAGGTTGTCTCACCGGAAGACGAGGACCGTGAGCTGCTCGAGTCCTTCGACCTGCAGTTCGGTGAGGACGAGGGCGGCGAAGAAGCCCTTGAGAAGCGCCCGCCAGTCGTTACCGTGATGGGTCACGTTGACCACGGTAAGACCCGCCTTCTGGACACCATTCGTAAGACCAACGAAGGTGCGGGTGAGGCCGGTGGCATTACCCAGGGCATCGGTGCCTACCAGACCACGGTGAATCTCGAGGATGGCCCGCGTACCATCACCTTCCTGGATACACCGGGCCACGAGGCGTTTACCGCCATGCGTGCCCGTGGTGCCAAGTCCACCGACTTGGCCATCCTGGTGGTCGCCGCTGATGACGGCGTGATGCCGCAGACCATTGAGGCGATCAACCACGCCAAGGCAGCGGACATCCCGGTCGTCGTCGCGGTCAACAAGATTGATAAGCCGGAAGCTTCCCCGGATAAGATCCGTGGTCAGCTCACTGAGTACGGTCTGGTGCCGGAGGAATACGGCGGCGACACGATGTTCGTGGACATCTCCGCGAAGAACAACATCAACATCGACGAGTTGCTGGAGGCTGTCATCCTGACGGCGGACGCTGCACTCGAGCTCACCGCTAACCCGGATATGGATGCGCAGGGTTCTGCGATCGAGGCTCACCTCGACCGTGGCCGCGGTCCGGTGGCAACCGTCATCATTCAGCGCGGTACGCTGCGCATTGGTGATTCCATCGTGGTTGGCGATGCGCATGGACGTGTGCGTCGTATGCTCGATGAGTTTGGCAACGACGTGGAAGAGGCCGGCCCGTCCCGCCCGGTCCAGGTGCAGGGTCTCAACGGCGTGCCTGGTGCCGGCGACAACCTCTTGGTTGTCGAAGATGACCGCGTCGCTCGCCAGATTGCCGCACAGCGTGACGCGCGTAAGCGTTCTGCTCTGCAGGCCAAGGCCCGCAAGCGCGTCTCCCTCGAGGATCTGGATGCAGTGCTCAAGGAAACTTCGACGCTCAACCTCATCCTCAAGGGCGACAATGCCGGTTCCGTCGAAGCTCTGGAAGATGCCCTGCTGGACATCGAGGTCGACGACGAGGTTCAGCTCAACATCATCGACCGTGGCGTCGGTGCTGTGACGCAGACCAACGTCAGCCTGGCTGCGGCTTCCGACGCCGTCATCATCGCCTTCAACGTTCGCGCTGAAGGCAAGGCGACGGAGGAAGCGAATGCCGAGGGCGTTGACATCCGCTACTACACCGTGATTTACCGCGCCATCGAAGAGGTTGAGGCAGCTCTCAAGGGCATGCTCAAGCCCATCTACGAGGAGCGGGATACCGGTGCGGCGGAGATCCGCGCGCTGTTCAAGTCCTCCGCCGTCGGCACCATTGCCGGTTGTATGGTCACCGAGGGCAAGGTCAAGCGCAACGGCAAGGTTCGCCTCGTGCGCGACGGAAACGTCATCGTCTCCGATGCCAAGATCGAGTCCCTGCGCCATGAGAAGGATGACGCAAACGAGATCAACGCCGGCTACGAGTGCGGTATGGTCCTGTCCTACCCGGACATCCAGGTAGGCGATATCATCCAGGCCTACGAGGAAGTCGAGGTCCCGCGCGACTAATTACATCTGAGCTCTCCGCTCACTAAATGCGCTCAGATAACAAAGCCCAGCCAGGAAAGTTTCCTGGCTGGGCTTTAATCATTTCGGCCGAAAGGTGCAGAATCGGTATCCTAGACTAGTTGCCAGTACCCGTACGCAAAGGAGCTTCACCATGGTTGATCACGCACGCGCCGCGCGCATGGCAAAGCGCATTCAGACAATCGTTGCCAGCGCTATTGAACGCCAGATTAAGGATCGTCGCCTTGAGCTTGTGACCATCACGGATGCCCGCGTTACGGGTGACCTGCACGATGCCACCGTGTACTACACGGTGCGCGGCGCGGATATCGAATCCGAGCCGGATTACGATCAGGCTGCCGAGGCTCTCACGCGAGCTAAGGGGCAGTTGCGCAAGATCGTGGGCGACGAACTGTCGGTTCGCTTTACGCCGACGCTGTCCTTTGAGCTTGACACTGTCCCCGAGGCGTCCGCTCACATGGAGGATTTGCTCGCCCGCGCCCGTGCCCGCGATGCGGAGTTGGCCAAGTTGAAGGAAGGCGCGCAGCCGGCTGGTGATGCGAATCCGTACAAGACCTCGGATAAGGAAGAGGACTAAGTGTCACGAACCAACTACGAAGCCGCAGTTGATGCGCTGGTGCAGGCCAGCAGTATTTGCATTATCACGCACTTGCGCCCAGACGCCGATGCTGTCGGCTCTGCGGCGGCCCTCACCTTGGCGCTGCGCCAGCGCGGGAAGCAGACCCGCACCGTGATCGGGCAGCGCCGCGATATTTCCGCCAACCTATTCTCCATTCCTACCGTGGACGAGATTGAGCTGGTGGATGAGCTTCCGCAGGGCTACGACCTTTATGTCACTGTGGACTGCGGCTCGATAGATAGGACGGGTTCGGTGGCCCGGGAGATCGAGAAAATGGCCGCCGTCGGCCGCGTCCTATGTATCGATCACCATGCTTCTAACGACGGCTTCGGTGCCATCAACGTGGTGGATCCAGTGTGTGAGTCCACCACGGTGGTTCTGCTCGATATCCTGGATAGGCTTTCTATCCAGATCGATCGCGTCATCGCGCACTGCCTGTACGCGGGCCTTGTCACCGATACCGGTAACTTCCGTTGGGGCCGCCCAGCGATGCATGATATCGCTGCGCGCCTGATGCTCTATGGGCTCGACACCAAGCAGATTGCGCTGGAACTCATGGACTCCAGCACGGCCGATGACCTGCAGATGATCGGACGCGTGCTCTCAGGCCTCAGGATTGAGGAAGCGGGGGAGCACCGCCTGGCTGTTCTCTTCGTGCCGCATGAGGAAGTCGCGTCTCATGCCGATTCCGCCATTGAGTCTTTTGTCGACTATGTCCGCGCATTGAAGGGCACTGACATTGGAGTGGTCTTCAAGGAACAGGCGCCCAATGTGTGGGCAGTATCTTTGCGTTCCTCTGCGGTCAACTGCGCCGAAGTGGCCCTCACCTTCGGCGGCGGTGGGCATGTTCCGGCGGCTGGCTATACCGCGCACGGAACGCCCGAGGAGGTTATCGCGCAGCTGGTAGGTGCGTTGTCCTAAATGGCTTCCGAGCAACCAGTCAAGGTATCTGCCGCGGAGGTTTTCCGTCTTGCCGTGCCCGCTCTGGGAGTTCTCGCGGCGATGCCGCTTTATTTGCTCCTGGATACCGCGGTGGTGGGCCGGCTTGGAGCGGAGGATTTGGCCTCGCTGGGAGCTGCGGCCACGCTACATTCCGTGGTCACTACCCAGCTGACCTTCTTGTCTTATGGCACGACCGCGCGAGCCTCTCGTCTATTCGGTGCGGGTAAGCGGGAAGAGGCCGTGGCGGAGGGCGTGCAAGCAACGTGGGTTGCCGTGGGCGTGGGGTTGGTGCTCGCTATCATCATGTGGCTCTTCGCCGGCTTCTTTGCGATGTGGTTGACTGGCAATCCAGATACGGCGCGGGGGACAGCACAGTGGCTGCGAATCGCCTCCGTCGCGATTCCTTTTACCCTCATCAACATGGCCGGCAACGGCTGGATGCGAGGTGTTCAAAACACCCGCAAGCCTCTCTACTTCACCCTCGCAGGTATGGTTCCTGGCGCCATCGCGGTGCCTATTTTCGTGCACTTCTGGGGTCTGCCGGGCTCAGCTCTGGCCACGGTGCTGGGCATGGGGATCATTGCGGCGTTTTTTGTGGCGGAGCTGCGCCGCGAGCATGCCGGATCGTGGGAGGTCCGCTGGAGCGTTGTGCGTCGGCAGCTCGTGTTGGGGCGTGACCTCATCGTGCGTTCGTTGAGTTTCCAAGTGGCATTTTTGTCGGCGGCAGCGGTGGCCTCGCGTATCGGAACTGCCCAGTTGGCTGCGCATCAAATCATGATGCAGATGTGGAACTTCCTGTCTCTCGTTCTGGATTCCCTCGCTATCGCTGCCCAAGCATTGACCGGCGCGGCATTGGGGGCAGGGTCAGCGCGCTATGCCCGCACGGTGGGAACCAAGGTGACGCTCTACTCGACGTCCTTCTCCCTCGCGCTCGCAGTGGTACTAGGCCTCGGCGCCGGTGTCATCCCGCAGATTTTTACTACGAGCCCGGAGGTCCTTGAGGTCATTTCCGGCCCGTGGTGGGTTATGACTTTCCTCGTCATTATTGGCGGCGTCGTTTTCGCCCTGGACGGCGTCCTCCTAGGCGCTGGGGACGCAGCCTTCCTCCGTACGCTCACCCTCGCATCGGTGCTCTTGGGCTTCCTCCCCGGTGTCTGGTTGGCTCTGGTTTTCGGCACCGGCCTGACCGGGGTGTGGGGCGGAATCGCCGCGTTCATCCTCATCCGCATGGTGGGCGTGGTGTGGCGCTTCTACTCCATGCGGTGGGCGCAGGTCTAGCCCTGTGGTAAAAGTAGAGAGAATGTTTGTGTGAAGGAGGCGCTATGACCACGTTGTGGGCTGTCTCCGATCTCCACGCGGCGGTGCGAGTCAACGGGGACCGTATCGAGGAACTCGTTCCGCCGAATCCGAATGACTGGTTGATTGTGGCGGGCGATGTGGCCGAGCGCATTGACCTTGTCATCAACACCTTGGCGCGGCTGAAAAACCGCTACGCCACCGTGATCTGGGTGCCCGGCAATCACGAGCTCTTTTCCCGCGGCCAGGACGCGTATCAGGGACGTGAAAAATACGATCGGCTCGTGGAGGGCTGCCGGGAGATTGGCGTGGTTACCCCAGAAGACCCTTTCCCGGTTTTTGGAGGGGTTACTGTCGTCCCGCTTTTTACGCTGTATGACTACAGTTTTCGTCCGCCGGGAACAACGGTAGAGCAGGCGCTCGCGAGCGCGAAGCAGAAGCAGATCATCATGACCGATGAATTTGCTATCGCCCCGTTCGTCGATGTCCGCGCGTGGTGCTGGGACCGCTTGGCGTATTCCATCAAGCGCCTATCACGGGTTGAGGGCGAGACCGTCCTGATCAATCACTGGCCGCTGGTGCAGGAGCCAACCCTGTACCTGCGCTGGCCCGAGGTGGCGTTGTGGTGTGGAACCCGCCACACGCGTTCCTGGCCGCGGCGCTACAACGCCAAGGCGGTCATCTACGGTCACCTCCATATGCCTAACCGAGCCAACATTGATGGAGTAGACCACATTGAGGTGTCTCTGGGCTATCCGCGTGAGTGGCAAGCGCACGGACATCTCCAGCCGTGGCCATATCCGGTGCTGAGTATCGATGAGAAGACAGGGAGGGCAGAGCATGCTTGAGCCTTCCCTCTTCCCGGAGTCAGCGCGATATTGCTATGTGCGTACAGACGAGTCGATGACCGATCTGCTCAATTACAACCACCTATCCCCGGAGGAGCGCTCCGTGGTCTCCCAAGCCGTGGACGTGCGCAAGTCCGAATTTGGGGATGCACGCTGGTGTGCCCACCAAGCCTTGAAGGAGCTCAACTACACCGACAATGAGCCGATTCTGCGCGGCGAGCGAGGCATGCCGCTGTGGCCGGAGGGCTATACCGGATCGATGACGCACACCGAAGGCCTGCGTGCAGCGGTAGCAGCGCCAACCACCCACGTGCGCTCGATGGGGCTGGATGCCGAACCCGCGGAGCCTTTGCCGGAGCATGTGCTGACGATGATCGCTCGGCCGGGGGAGATGCCGCAGCTGGCTCAGTTACAAGCGGCGGGTATTTCCTGCCCGGACCGCCTGTTGTTCTGTGCCAAGGAGGCCACCTACAAGACGTGGTTCCCCATGACCCGGCGGTGGCTTGATTTTGACCAAGCGGAAATTGACCTGCGCCTAGACGGAACGCTCGTCTCTTACCTCTTGGCGCGGCCGACTCCAGTGCCGTTCATTACGGGGCACTGGATCATCCGGGATGGCTATGTCATCGTTTCTGCTGCCGTTCCAGCGCTCAACTTTGACAGGTAAACCGGGGCGTTAAAGCGTCGAGGGCCGCGCGACGAAAACCGTGGCTAAGCGCTTTCCTTTCTCCTTGATCAGGGCGATCGACCGTCCCTGCGGATCGACGGCCGCGTACGTGCCTTGCAACCCGCGCGGCTCCAGCCACTTGCCCATAGCCAGGGCTTGGGCCTCATCATCGGTGACTTCTAAAACCGGATAGCTGCGAGCGAGAGCCTCGTCGAGACTCAGGGACAGCGTCGGGGAGTCCTCGAGAGCAGAGAGGGGGAGGGCGTCGTCAAGCGTGAAAGGGCCCACCTCCGTGCGGCGCAGCGCGGTAAGGTGCCCGCCGACGCCGAGGGCCTCACCCAGATCCCGAGCCAGCGAGCGGATGTAGGTTCCCGAAGAACACGCGACCGACACGTCCAAATCTACGAACTCGCCGCAGCGCCGCGTATCGAGGATATCGAAGCGGCTGACCGTGACCGGGCGAGCTGGAATCTCAACCTCTTCGCCCGCCCGCACTCGTTCGTGGGCACGCTTGCCATCGATTTTGATCGCGGACACCGCTGCCGGCCGCTGCAGAATATCGCCGGTCAGCGCAGCAATTTCCTGCGAAATGGCAGAATCCTCCACTGCGGTTGCCGGTTTGCCCCACGTAGCTTCACCTTCCGCATCGTCGGTGTGGGTAGCCATGCCGAGGCGAATCGTGGCGTCGTAGGCCTTGGTGGAGGCCACCATGTGCGCGAGGAACTTGGTGCCACGTTCGAGGCCTACAACGAGCACTCCCGTGGCCATCGGATCTAGCGTGCCCGCGTGCCCCACCTTGCGGGTATGGAAGAAGCGACGCAGTTTTCCCACGACGTCGTGCGAGGTCATGCCGGCGGGTTTGTCGACGACCACGAGGCCGGAACGTTCGAGCGGATCAGTCATGCCCTGCAGTCTAGGGCACCGGCTGCGGTGGGATAGCATGGTGGCCGTGGATATTTGGTACGGAATCAATAGCATCCCCGCTGACCTTGGCCCGACATCAGTGACGATTGGTGTCTTCGATGGCCTGCACCGCGGACACCAACAGTTGGTCACAAAGGCCGTCGAGCATGCGCGCACGCATGGCCAACGCCCAATCATGGTGACCTTTGATCCGCACCCAGTCTCCGTGTTCTTGCCGGAGCGCGCGCCGCTCTCCGTGATTACTTTTGAGCGCCGCATGCAGTTGGCGGAAGAGATGGGCATCGAGGCCGTGCTCGTCATCGACTTCACCGAGGAACTCCAGGGCGTCGAGCCGCGCGAGTACGTGACGGAACTCCTGGTGGGGCGTTTGCACACAGAACACGTCGTGGTGGGGGAGAACTTCACCTTCGGCGCAGGTGCATCCGGCACCGCGGAGGCGCTAGCGAAATTCGGTGCCGAGTTCGGGTTCGACGTTGACATCGTGCCTTTGCTTGACGACGAGGGCGAGCGCATCTGCTCCACCAACATCCGCGCCGCTCTTGCTAAGGGCGATATTGCGCGCGCCAATTGGGCGCTGGGACGCCACTTTACGGTGACCGGGCCCGTTGTGCGCGGTGCAGGACGCGGCGGAAAGGAGCTTGGTTTCCCGACCGCCAACCAGTATTTCCCGGAATCCGTCGCCATCCCGGCCGATGGCGTCTACGCGGGCTGGTTCGTGGTTGAACCCACCGGCGCTCCACTCGAAGGCGACATGGAGCCCGGCGTTCCTTATCCAGCCGCTATCTCGGTGGGTACGAACCCCACCTTCGGCGACGAGGAGCGCTCTGTGGAGTCCTTCGTGCTGGACCGTGACGCAGACTTGTACGGGCACGAGGCCACCGTGCACTTTGTCGACCACGTGCGAGACATGGAGAAATTCAACTCCGTGGAGGAACTCCTGACGGCTATGGAGCGAGACGTTGCTCGAGTTCGTGAGATTCTGGCACGCGAGGTCTAAATGAAGATCATCCTCGACCTCGACACCGGAATCGACGATGCCCTCGCTCTCGCCTATGCCGTAGCGCACCCCGACCTCGAGTTGATCGGGGTTACGGGCACCTATGGCAACGTGCCGGTGGCGTTGGGAGTGCGTAACTCTCTGGCGTTGCTGGAGCTTCTCGACGCCGAGGATGTCCCCGTCTTCACAGGCCCGACACGGCCGGGCTTTAGCGTTGCTCCCATTTCTGCTTTCATCCATGGCCGCAATGGCCTTGGGGAAGTACTTCTGCCTCCGCCGCGCCGCAAGGCATACGAGGATGCAGTGGGCTTTCTTATCCGTTCGGTGCGCGAGCACGGGGAGGACCTGGTTATCGTGCCGACGGGACCGTCAACAAGCATTGCTGGCGCCATGCGCAAAGACCCGGACTTCGCCCGCAACGCCCGCATCGTCATGATGGGTGGGGCGCTGACCGTGCCCGGGAACGTCACGCCCTATGCCGAGGCCAACGTCTTCCAAGATCCCCAAGCCACGGACTATGTATTCCGCCATGCTCACGACCTCACGATGGTGGGGCTCGATGTCACGCTGCGCACGTTGCTCACCAGGGAGCACACGAAGCAATGGCGCGGTACACCCACTGGTCGTATCTACGCGGACATCGTGGACTACTACATTCGCGCCTACAAGACGACCTCGCCGCACCTTGGCGGTTGCGGGCTACACGACCCTTTGGCGGTAGCAGTAGCAGCCGATCCTTCGCTGGTTACATGCCTCGACCTCAACCTGCGGTGTGAGGACAGTGGGCGCACGATCGGCGATCCGGAACGCCTAGATAACCCCACCACTCGCGTGGCCGTTGCAGTGGATGACGGTCGCTTCGTTGATGATTTGATGTCGAAGCTGGGCAGCCTCTATACTTCTACTTCGGCTTGCTGACTGCGGTCCACAGTAGTCACGGGCAGCGCCTCACGGCGCAACATTTCATGTGGACTGAAATACAATAGGAGATTTTCCATGGCTTTGAGCACCGAGAAGAAGGCTGAAATCCTCAAGGAGTACGGCCTGCACGAGACCGACACCGGCTCCCCGGAGGCACAGGTTGCCCTGCTGACCTCCCGCATCAACAACCTGACCGAGCACCTCAAGGATCACAAGCACGATCACCACTCCCGCCGTGGTCTGCTTCTCATGGTTGGTCGTCGCCGCGGCCTGCTGAAGTACCTGGCAGCCAACGACGTTGACCGTTACCGCGACCTGATTTCTCGCCTGGGTCTGCGCCGCTAAGCGCTTAACTTTTCAACCCCCGCACTGCGTGCGGGGGTTTTCTTATCTCATCTGCTAAAATCCTTGGACGTTGTCAGAAAACATCGAAGAAGAGGCGGCACCGAAGATCGCCATGACAGCTCCAAGGAGAGTTACATCCATGAGCGCTAAGAACGCTAAAAAGCAACCGAACAATTCCGTCGAGTTTCTTATCGACGACGATTACGGCATCACCGAGGCCATCGCCACCCTGGACAACGGCGATTTCGGCACTCGCACCATCCGTTTTGAGACGGGCCAGCTGGCTCGCCAGGCCGGTGGCTCCGTGACCACTTACCTGGACGAGGACACCATGCTGCTGTCCACGACCACCGCTTCTAACCAGCCGCGCGAAGGCTTCGACTTCTTCCCGCTGACTGTGGACGTCGAGGAGCGCATGTATGCCGCGGGTAAAATCCCGGGTTCCTTCTTCCGTCGTGAGGGACGCCCTTCCACCGAAGCTATCCTGGCCTGCCGCCTCATCGACCGCCCGCTGCGCCCAACCTTCGTGAAGGGCTTGCGCAACGAGGTTCAGGTCGTTGTCACGGTCCTCTCCATGGATCCGGAGGAGTACTACGATGTCGTCGCTATCAACGGCGCTTCTGCCTCCACACAGCTCTCTGGCCTGCCTGTATCCGGCCCGGTGGGCGGCGTGCGCATGGCGCTGATTGCTGATGATAGGCACCCGAAGGGCCAGTGGGTGGCCTTCCCGAACAACGAGCAGCACGAGCGTGCTCTCTTCGAGATGGTCGTTGCCGGCCGCATCGTGAAGAAGGGCCGCAAGGACGACGTTGCCATCATGATGGTGGAGGCAGGCGCCGGCGTGAACGTGGCTGAACGCATCAAGGAAGGCGCCCCGGCACCCCAGGAATCCACCGTGGCCGAGGGCTTGGAAGCTGCCAAGCCCTTCATTAAGACGCTGTGTGAGGCTCAGGCAGGTTTGGCTGAGCGCGCCGCGAAGGAGACACAGGAGTTCCCGCTCTTCCCGGCCTACAGCGAGGATGTATACGAGGCAGTGGAGAAGGCAGCCTCCAAGAAGCTGCAGAAGCTGCTCACCATCCCGGGTAAGCAAGACCGTGATGATGCAACGAACGAGTACATGGAGCAGATTGAAGCCGATCTCCTTGACGAGTTCGATGACCTTGAGGAGGCGGATGCCTCCAAGCAGATCCGTAACGCCTTCAACGCTGTGATGAAGGATATCGTCCGTAACAAGATCCTCACTGAAGGCTTCCGCATTGATGGTCGTGGTGTTACTGACCTGCGTGACCTCGGCGTGGAGGTGGATCTCATCCCGCGTGCCCACGGCTCCTCCCTATTTGAGCGTGGCGAGACTCAGATCCTAGGTGTCACCACCCTGGACATGCTCAAGATGGAGCAGCAGATTGACTCCCTGACCCCGGTGGAGTCCAAGCGCTACATGCACCACTACAACTTCCCGCCATACTCCACGGGTGAGACCGGCCGCGTGGGTTCCCCGAAGCGCCGCGAGATTGGTCATGGTGCGCTGGCTGAGCGTGCTTTGCTGCCGGTTATCCCGTCCCGTGAGGACTTCCCGTACGCTATCCGCCAGGTCTCCGAGGCTCTGGGTTCCAACGGTTCAACTTCCATGGGTTCGGTGTGTGCCTCCACCTTGTCCCTGTACAACGCAGGTGTTCCGCTCAAGGCTCCGGTGGCGGGCATCGCCATGGGCCTTGTCTCCGGTGAGGTTAAAGGTAAGGAGAAGTTCGTTGCGCTGACCGATATCCTCGGCGCCGAGGACGCTTTCGGCGACATGGACTTTAAGGTCGCAGGTACCTCCGAATTCATCACCGCTCTGCAGCTGGACACCAAGCTGGATGGCATTCCTTCGCACGTGCTTGCCGACGCCCTCGAGCAGGCCCGCGATGCCCGCTCCGCCATCCTCGAAACCATGGCTGAGGTTATCGAGGGCCCGGACGAGATGTCCGGCCTTGCCCCGCGCATCACCTCTGTGACCATCCCGGTTAACAAGATTGGTGAGCTCATCGGCCCGAAGGGCAAGACCATCAACACCATCACCGAGGAAACCGGCGCTGACGTCTCCATTGAGGAAGACGGCACCGTCTATGTCTCCGCTGCCACCGGCGAGGCTGCTGAGGCTGCCATCGAGCGCGTCAACAGCATTGCCAATCCGCAGCTACCCAAGGTCGGCGAGCGTTTCCTCGGCACCGTGGTGAAGACCGTGGCCTTCGGCGCCTTCGTATCCCTGACCCCGGGCCGCGACGGCTTGGTGCACATCTCGAAGCTGGGCGGCGATGAGCGTATCGAAAAGGTCGAAGACGTGGTCAACGTCGGCGACAAGATCCAGGTCGAAATCGCGGACATCGATAACCGCGGCAAGATTTCCCTGGTCCCGGTTGAGGAAGACTAATTCCCAAACCTCATAAGCCAGAGCCCCGCTCTCCAGCTCGTTCATGGGCTGCGATGGCGGGGCTCTTAGCTTGTTGGGTGCTAGCTGCTAGTCCTGGAAATCAAGTACAAGTCGTTTGGGGTCCTCGAGAAATGTCACCGAGTACGGAGTCCTCTTCTGCAGACCAATGATGAATTGCGATTGTGACTCAAATGAGCTGGTGTAGACGACCTCACTCACGACTCCAGTTCCAGGAGTAGTTCCCTGCTGAATATGCCGTTCCTCGAGCTCAGGCGTAGATGGCCAAGGAGTTCCCTCGATTCCGACGTCGAGAAAAGCATTTCCTTCTGCCTCAACGGGGTAACCGGAGGCCTGCTGAGTTGGGCTGTCTGTGTAGGTGGTAAACCAGCCCGGTTCGCCGTTTCCCTCGAGATCAATAACTACGCGGGTAAAGCCATTGTGAGCCCCCACACGCACCGTAGTTGGCGTGAGATCTCCAAGCCGTTCGGGCATGTGATGCCGATTATCCAGGGCTGCTGTACCCATGCCCGCAAACTGTGCTGCAGTCATCGCCTCCGAGCTGCTTTGCGCGCCCGAGTCCTCTGAGGCCATTTCTTCACTGGCTGGTGCTTCAGCAACTCGCGGGCTGGATTCAACCGAACTAAAAGCAGGTGAATTTGTGGAGTGCGAACCTCCCTCAGAGCATGCGGTGATGGTCAACGCACATCCGGCAATGATGACCCCGAAGACGGTGGTCGGTGCAATAGAGCGAGTCATATTTTCCCTTCAGCTGTGACAGCAGGATCCAGCTTCCTAGACCATCATAACGAGCAGCAACACGTGGGCATCACTGCGTAACCCCGCTGGACCCCGAGGGGCATTCTCAGGCCATCTAGCCTCCCTAACTCTTAAAAGTTCCGCTCAGTTCCAAAAACTGCGCCGACTTTTTACCATTAGGGAGGCTTTTCTTTATCTCCCTCCGGCCCCGGCTCCCGCGACCCTTCGTCGTTTGATTCGACGGCTTGGGGTTGTGCGGGGTGAGTTTTGGGTTCATCGTTTGTTTCGACGGCGCGGGGCTTATCCGTGTGTTCATCCTTCTTAGTTATGCGTACCGAACGGAGGTTCTATGGATTTGAGAGGACTTTCCATCTACTGTCATGAGTGAAGTGCATTCCCAACGCTAAGAAAGGTAAAGAGTATGGTTAAAAAGTCTGCAAGAAAAGTTCGTTTGGCATTGGTTTGTGGTGCTGTCTTGGCTCTTGCCGCCCCCAGTAGCGCGTTTGCTCAGGATGCAGAAGCGACCTTGGATGGTGATACGGTTCCTGCTGCAGACAGTGAATCGGGATTTGAGTTGTCTTCCGGAGAAACCAAGACTGTAGACCTGTCGGATGCCAAGGAGAAACAGTCAGCGGAAATCCATGTGGAAGGTGAGCCGACTATAAGCTTCTATGATGCATCAAACACTGCCCCTGCGTGTGTGTCTGCTGAGCATCATCAAGCTGAGATCAAAATTCGGAATAATTGCCCTACACCTGTTCGGGTGAAAGTCATCATGACGGGTTGGGTGGGTTCTCAGGATATTGAGTGCACAGGGGTTGCCCCGGGCGCTGAAGAAACCGTTTCCAAGTTGAAGGTTCCAGGTATTACTCGCATCGATCGAGTGGAGAATTGCTAATGAAGAAATTACGTGCTTTGGCGCTTACACTCGCTCTTCCTTCTGCAGTGTTTGCTCAAACGCAAGTCGCGCAAGCAGCGGGTGTTGTTAAAAATGAACTAGGCATGATCACCATGAAATGCCAGGTAGTGGAGAATGCCCCCGGCAATCCTATTGTGGGCTTTGTCATAGGTAATCATCCAACAGATCCTAATGCTGCCAAATCCGATGCAAATTTGTATGAAAGCAAGTTTAACAATGCCCATAAGAGGCATTGCTATCCTCAGCGGAAGTACCGTCCGTCGGGTGCCTATGACACGAGTTGGAACCCTAAATGATGTCCAGCGAAATTACCCTGACAAAGACCTATTTCCTTGCGAGAGAAGAGGATTTGCCTCGGTTTTATCAGCGCTATCTTGAACGAGTGGAGCGCGTGAAACAGTTCACGACCGTCTATCTGGTCGCTGATGTGGAGATTGATGAGTCGGATTCCGTTGTGAAAAAGAACTTGCTCCATGATCTCCAGGCTCAGAGTGATGAACCGGTTAACGAGGATGAATGGAATATGTATAGCTATTCCACCGCATTAGGGACGATCGACGAGCCTATTGAGCCTGGGGCGGCTGTGTCACGTTTGTGGGAGGACATGCTTTTGACCGACGATGAGGAGTGGCCTCGGTCTTTTATCAGCTCTGTTGATTTCGCGTCGTTTATGTCACGGCCGAAGTAACGGACTGGAAGCCGTTCGGTGCAGGTGGTGAAGTTTTGTCGAGGGAGTCACGCTTAACGTGACTCCCTGAGCTATTGTTCTCTATTTTTGTGAAGCTAACCCGTTAAGAACATTTGTTCCATCTTTCCAGAGAGTGTGTCTCCCTCCTGTTATATAATCAATAGTGCTTCGCGGGTTGAGCTAAGCAGTGATCTAGGACTCGACATCCTAGGTACCTTAGCAATAGCAGTGTTATACCTGATTGCTCTTTGGATTATTAAAAGTGTAGGTCAGCCTTTTTCAAAGAAGTTTCTTGTTCGCATAAATAAAGAAAAGGAGCAGAGAATGGGTCATAACAATCGCAGTCGCATTATCGCGTCAATTGAAAATATAGGTACTGGAGCAATCGGTAGCTCACTGCTCATGCTGAACTCGTGAAGCAAAGGTTAGAAGCCCTAGAACCGTTTATACGAATCTAGGGCTTCTTTGTCGTTTTAGAAATTTCGTGCGAGATCTTCCGGGTTATGATTGCGAAGCCTTCATGACCTGATGTCCAACGAGCCGTAGGCGAGGCGGGAGAAGGATACTCGTCATGCTCCTTCAAAGCGCGTGATAATCTGTCGTTTCGTTGGCGCATTAGGGTTTGCACACTCTAATGCGACCATTACTACATGGTGAAGATTATTCATGTTTCAGACCAGAGGTTACGACCGTTTCGTACGGCCAAGCAATTTGAGTTAACTGAGCGAGATCGGCTCCTCTTGACTGTTTGGTTGCGTTTGAAGCTATGGCGCGCGACCACGTTGCCAGGCTGTGGGGAATTTACGATTCGGGAGCTTGTAAGCGTCTTCGATTGCTCCGGGACAAAGGGTTCATTGACGATAAAAGCGTTTTCACGGGCTTCCCCAGCATTCTCACCATCACCAGCAAAGGCTGCAGGCACAGTAGATGGACGCACATTACTGATAAAGGGGCCCTTCCGGTTTTAGAGTGCGTTGATT